>JABDJU010000138.1 GCA_013003325.1 Acidimicrobiales bacterium | reverse complement strand
CGACGGAACGGCCGACCCGGTGGTCGAATGGCACCAAGCGTTGAATCAACCCGCTGGTACGGCGGTGTTCTCATGAGTGACGCCAGGAACGCAACGACCGCCCAGCTTCGACGATGGCCGCTGCTCTCGGAGATCGCTGCGCTTCTGCTCGTACCTGCGGCCGCGCTCGGCTTCATCCGGATCTTCGAAGACAGCGCCGATGTCGTCCCCATCGCGGCGGCCGGCCTGGCCTCGTCCCTGCTGGCGATGGCGCTCCGGTATGCCAGGGTTCCCCTGATCGTGGCCGGTCCGATCACCCTGCTCGTGTTGGCGGCCGGGCTCATGAACTGGCTTGCGCCCGAGACGGCCAGACTCGGCTTGATTCCAACCGAGGAGACCCGCGAGGCGCTGCGCCTGGTGCTCGACGAGACACTCGACGAGTTCCAGAGCCAACGAGCCCCGGTCACCGGGATCGACGGGTTCATCGCCGCCGCGGTCGCCGGAGCGTGGATCGCTGCGTTCATCGTCGACTGGGCGGCGCTACGCCTGCGGCTCGCTTTCGAGCCAGTCCTGCCGGCCGGACTGCTCTTCGTGTTCTCCTCGGTCATCGGCTCGGGCCAACACCGCATCACGACGACGGCGATCTTCGGAGGGGCCGTCGTTCTGTGGAAAGTCGCCAACCGGCTGGCTCGCGAGCGCCTCAACCTGTGGCTCACCGCCGACCGCCAGCGAGGCCCATCCCGCATCGCCACCGGAGCCGCCGGATTTGGGGCGGTGGCGGTTGCTCTCGGCCTTGTCGGCGGCCCGCTCCTGCCCGGGGCCGGTGAATCCGAACTGCTTGACTGGCGGAACAACGGAGACCCGACCCGGGTCGTGATCAGCCCGTTCGTGAACATCGGCTCGAGGCTCGTGAACCAGACCGATGTCGACCTCTTCAAGGTCACCACCAGCCGCCCCTCGTACTATCGCCTGGCCGGGCTCGACACGTACGAGAACGGCCAGTGGCTCGCAAAGGGTCAAGAATCCAGCGATGAAGACGGTGACCTTCCCGGCCAGCGGCCCCGGGCCGGCACCACCGAGCTGGTCACCCAAGAGTTCGAGGTGCAAGCGCTCGGAGGCGACTGGCTGCCCGCCGCATTCGCTCCGACCCGCATCGATTCCGAAACGGGGGTCAACTGGATCGCCGACACCGGCTCGCTGATCGTCGACGAATCGGAGGGCGAAGCGACCGATCTCGAGTACGTGGTCGACTCTGTCGTTCCCCTCTACACCACCGAAGAGCTCCGGGCCGCCACCACCAACGGCACCCCGGCGGTCCAGCGACGCTATCTCGACGTTCCCGACGAGGTCTCCCCCGTCGTCGCTCAACGAGCTCGCGAGCTCACCGAAGGCGCCGCCACCGACTACGACCGGTTGATCCTTCTGGAGAAGTTCTTCCGAGGGTTCGACTATTCGGTCAGCCTGTCGCCCCGCCGAGGTGACCCGACCGAGCAGTTCCTCAACGAGCGGGTCGGTTTCTGTCAGCAGTTCTCCGGCACCTTTGCGCTGATGGCCCGAGCGTTGGGCATCCCGTCTCGGGTGGCGGTCGGGTTCACATGGGGTCAGCCGCTGAGCGGCGAGCCAGGCACCTATCAGATCACCGGGCGGCACACCCACGCATGGCCCGAGGTGTATTTCGACGAACTGGGGTGGGTGTCGTTCGAGCCGACCCCTCAGCGCGGTTCGCCGGCGGCGGAGGGGTACAGCGACGTCGAGGCTCAGCAAGACGAGCCCACCCAGCCCGACAACCCGTTCGAATCGACCACCACCACGATTCCTGGTGAAGGCCCCGACCAAACGACGCCCGGAAACACCCTCCCGCTGGATGATCCAGCGTTCGGTACGCCGGGCGGCGGCACCGATGGGGGTGACGGAGGAGGGCCGGTTTCGGGCAGACTTGTTCTAGTTCTTGCGCTCAGCTTGATCGCTGCGGTCGGGCTGCCCGCCCTCCAGAGAGCACGGGTTGCCCGACGACGGAACAATGCCCACTCCCCCGCCGACAGGGTCGACACCGCCTGGGCGGAGATCGCTGAGGCCCTCGAACACCACCACGGGATCCTGCGCGACGCGAGCGAGACCCGCACCGATTTCTGTGAACGTCTGGGATCGCAGACCCGTTTCTCTCATCTGCCGTTCAGCGATCTGGCGCCGATCGTCACAACCGCCCGATACGCACCCGAAGTAGTGTCGGTTGAGCAGGCCAAAACCGCCGAAGCAGCGAGCGACCAGGTGGTGCAGGCTTTTCGCGGCGCCAAATCCCCTGTTGCCAGGTGGTGGCATGACGCTGATCCCCGCCGACTGCTTCGCCCCACCGTCCGGGTCAGGGTGCGATGACCGCCCAAGCTAGAAGGTTGGGACGTAGGGGTAATGAACCCGCCCGCGTTGCCGATTGGGGAAACGTGCGCGAGACTTGTGGACCCACGGGTTCGGAGAGGTAAGCGTGTAATGCCGCTATCGGAAAACGAGCAGAACATTCTCGACGAGATCGAGCGTCACCTGCACCAGACTGATCCTGAGTTGGTGCGGGAGGTTGGCGAATCGACCGTCTACGGACACGCCCTGTCGTCGCTGCGCTGGTCGGTGGTCGGGCTGCTGGCCGGCCTCGTGATCATGCTCGGCACGCTTCAGATCCACTTCCTCGTCGCCTTCGGCGGATTCCTCCTGATGCTCCTTAGCGGCATGGGCCTCGAGCGGAACTTCCGGATGATGGGCCGCGCCGGCCTCAACCAGGTGTCGTCGGCCATCCGGGCCAACGCCGCACCGGCCCAGGCTGAACCAGAAGCTGCCGACGAATAGCCGGCCGACCCCGCCGTCTTTCCGCCCTCGCCGCGATGTTGGGTGACGCGACCGAAGACCCCGGTCGAGCTCACGACACCGGAGTGGAGCCAGCCGATGCCCGCACGGATGTGCAACCTTTCGAGGGATTCATCGCGCCAGAACCCCTCGACACCGAACCCCCTTCGACGGCTCGCTGGCTCGCATTCGCCGGGATCCTCCTCAGCGCACTTCTGGGGGGCTTGATCGGGTTCGGCACCAGCGATCTGCTCGGGTTTCCGAGGTGGGGATCGGCCGTGGTTGCGGTGCTCTTCGCCGCCAGCTGTGCTGCCGGGGTTGGGATCGTGGCCCAGCTCACGCTGCGGGCAATGAACGAATGGAACGCAGTGCATCACCCCGAGGACCGACGATGACGAATTGGACCGCGCTGCGGGAGCTGGCGGTGAGCATGGCCGCCGAGGCCGGAACGCTCGCCATCGCCGAGCGAAAGAGCGCCGTTTCCCACGTGTCGACCAAGTCGTCCCAGGTCGACATTGTCACCGCGGCCGACACTGCCGCCGAAGAGCAGATTCGAAGCAGCCTCGATCGGGCCCGCCCACTAGACGCCATCGTGGGGGAAGAGGGGTCCGATCGAGCGGGGACCTCGGGCCTCACCTGGTATCTCGACCCCATCGACGGAACGACCAACTTCTTCTACGACCTGCCCGGCTGGGTGGTATCGATCGCGGTCGGCGACGATCAGGGCATCGGAGCGGCCGCCGTTTTCGACCCGGTCGCCGACGAGATGTACGCCGCCCACCGCGGCGGCGGCGCCAGCCTCAATTCCGACCCGTTGCACGCCCGCAGCTCGACCCCGTGCTTGGCCCAGGCGCTCATCGGCACCGGTTTTTCCTATCTCGCCGAACAGCGGGAGCAGCAGGCCCGTCTGATGGTGGAGCTGCTCCCCCAGGTGCGGGACATCCGCCGCCTCGGATCGGCGGCCAAGGATCTGTGCCTGGTAGCCCGCGGCGCCTACGACGCCTATTTTGAAGCCGGTCTGAACCAGTGGGATCTCGCTGCCGGTTTCCTGATCGCCGTCGAGGCTGGAGCGCGGGTCGAATTCGTCACCGCCCCCGACGCTGACCGACCGGTGTTGCTCGCATCGGCTCCGCATCTGTTCGATGAGTTGGCCGCCATCATTACCTGACCGAGCGCGACGGTTCTGGGCCGGGCTGGCTCACATCCGGCACCGTTTTGAGGCACCATAGGGGCGTGGGGACACACATCTTGACCGTGGAGGACGATGAGCGGATCCGGCAGGCGGTGAAGCTGGCGCTCGAGGAAGAGGGCTGGGACGTCACCGAGGCCGGCACCGGCGAGTCGGCCATGGACCGGTTTTCCCAAGATCCCCCCGACGTGGTGCTCATCGACATCAACCTGCCGGGCATGGACGGGTTCGAGGTATGCCGTCAACTTCGACGCGACAGCGACGTTCCCATCATCATGGTGACCGCCAGGGCCGACACCCACGATGTCGTCGCCGGTCTCGAAGCTGGCGCCGACGACTACATGACCAAGCCGTTCGCTCCCAAAGAACTCTCCGCCCGCATCAGAGCGATGCTCCGGCGAAGCCGCAACGCCGAGCAGGGCAACATGCAGCGGGTAAAGGTCGGTGAGCTGGAAATCAGCCCTGAGGAAGGACTGGTCACCCAGGGCGACGACGAGGTGCACCTCACCAAGACAGAGTTCAAACTGCTCTGCGAACTGGCGTCGCAACCGGGCAAGGTGTTCAGTCGTGAAGTGCTGCTCGAGCGGGTCTGGGGCTACGACTACTTCGGCGACGGCCGCCTCGTCGACGTGCACATCCGTCGGCTACGCACCAAGGTGGAGCCCGACGCCGCCAGTCCTCGCTACGTCGTGACAGCTCGAGGCCTTGGCTACAAGCTCCAGCCGTAGCCGCCGAAGACTTCTCGGCCGGATCATCGGGCTACGGGCCCGGGTCTCGCTGTCGTACGCCCTCGGGGCGTTGTTGCTCTCGACCGGGGTTGCGGTCAGCTCTTTCGTGCTGGCCCAAGCTCAGCTGCTGGCCGAGACCGAGGGTCTGGCCGTCGCCCAGATGTTCAACAACGCCGCCGACCTGCGCCGAGACCTTCAGCTCGAGTCAGCCGAAATTCCCGACATCCTCGAAGGCTTGCCCCGGACCAACAATGCCGAGGTGCTGCTTCTGCCGGCCGACGGCGAGCCTCGATCGTTGTCTGGGCTGGTCATCAACGACATCCCCACCGATCTCCGCGCCCTGGTCGTGCAGGGTCGAGCGGCCAGCAAACGAAGCCAGACCGAGTCGGGGGGCCAATTCGCCGCCGGCGTTCGCATCGCTGAAATCAATGCCGAGTACTACGAGATTCTTTCGCTCACCGACACCGAGGCAACCCTTGCCACGTTGCGTCGAATCCTGATCGGCGCCAGCGTGACCGCCACCATTCTGGGAGCCGGGCTCGGCTACTACTTCGCCCGACGCCTGCTCCTACCGGTCACCAATGCCGCCCAAGCGGCCGAGGCGATCGCCGCCGGAGACTTCGACACCCGGCTGGACGAACAGTCCGATCCCGACCTCGCCAAACTGACCAGCTCGTTCAACGACATGGTGGAAGCGCTCCGATCCAGAATCCAGCGAGATGAACGCTTCGCCTCCGACGTGTCGCATGAGCTCCGATCACCGCTGATGACCCTGGCTGCGTCGGTAGACGTGCTCGAGCATCGACGGGCCGAGATGCCCGAAGCAGCCCAGCGAGCCACCGACCTCTTGTCGAAAGACCTGATGCGGTTCCAGCGCCTGGTCGAAGACCTCCTCGAAATCTCCAGGCTCGACGCCGGCGCCGTAGAACTCGATACGGACACGTTCGAAGTGATGGAGTTCCTGCGCCGAGTCGTTGCCCAGAGCACAACCCCCGACGTCCCCGTCGTGACCGACGAGCCCGGCGCGCTGGTGCTGAGGGGCGACAAACGACGATTGCAGCAGGCGATCGCCAACCTGCTCGACAACGCCCGCAAATACGCCGGCGGTTCAACCCAGATCTTCGTGGAACGGCATGCCGACCGACTGCGGATCTGTGTGATCGACGACGGACCCGGCGTCGATCCCGCCGATCGGGTTCGGATCTTCGACCGGTTCTCCCGCGCCGGCTCCGACGCCGGCCGACGCGACATCGCCAAGGGCGTTGGACTCGGGTTGTCGCTGGTCGCCGAACACGCGCGACTTCACGGCGGTCGTATCTGGGTCGATGGCCTCACCCCGACCGGATCCGGAGCACGGTTCGTATTGGAACTGCCCGGCATCGAAGTCGACATGACGGGCGAACTCGAAGAACTGGCTCTGTGATATGACTTCGCTCGCCTTCGCTCGTCGCAACCCTTCGGGTGGCGCTCGCTCCGGGTCGCTCCGTTCTCGCTCCGCTCGATCAATTCGGTCACGCACTACCCGCTGCTCCGTCCCTCCGCAGCCTCCCGGAGCAATCACATGACTTCGCTCGCATCGTCGGCCCGGGCGGCGTTGTTTATTGCACTCATGGTGGTCCTGGGAGCGTGTGTGTCGCCTCGAGAACGAGCGGCGGAGGAGATTCCCGACGTCCCCTACGATCTGCTCGGTCCGGCCAGCACCACCACTGAACCACCCCCTGAGGTTGAGGGCGGGTTCGAACTGGATCTGTACTTCTTGGCCGAGGAGGACGACACCCTCTGGCGGGTCACCCGACCTCGCGAACAGGCGCCGGAGATACAGGAGGCACTGGAGCTCCTCGTCGCCGGACCGACCGAATCGGAGTCGGAGATCTTGGCGGTGAGGGCGCGACTATCCGAATCGCTGAACCCGGTTGCCGGACAGCCCACCGGAGGTCTCCTGTCGATCACGGTGGCCGATGAAGCCCAGTTTCGGGACAACACCAACAACCGGCTGGCGACACAGGTGATCGTCTGCACGATGACCCAGTTCGCCAGTGTCGACGCGATCGAGCTGCGAGACACTGCCGGGCCGATCCCATTGTCGGGCATTGATTCGGAATCAATCGGCGAAATCGGTCGCCGCTCCAACTACCGCGATTGTGATGCCGGCGACCTCACCGAGTTCGCCGAGAGCGGCACCGACGACACCGCGGAGCTGGAGGGGGAGGACAACCCTGAAGAGCAAGAGGAGTAGCCCCGCTCGACCCAGTTGGGTGCGGTTGACAACGCCAGCCGTAGATTGTTGGGCATGAAGGTAGGGATTCTCACCGGTGGCGGCGATTGCCCAGGGCTCAACGCCGTGATTCGGGCCATCGTCCGAAAGGGCCAGCGGCACTACGGCGACACCCTGCTCGGCTTCGCCGATGGCTGGCGGGGGGTCATCGACTGCGACTTCAGCGAACTGAGCGTCAACCGAATGCGAGGTACCTTGCCCCGCGGGGGGACCATCATCGGCACGAGCCGCATCAACCCCTACATGTTCGCCGATGGGGTCGACCAGGTGAAGAAGACCGTCGACGATCTGGGGCTCGATGCGATCGTGGCAATCGGCGGTGAA
>JABDJU010000104.1 GCA_013003325.1 Acidimicrobiales bacterium | reverse complement strand
CTCCACCGTTCGGATCGTGTCGTCGCAGTCGACACACGGTTCGCCGGCCCGGTTGTGCACCTTGCTCGGTCGGTCGGCGCTCTTGCCGATGTCGTCAAGGGTCCGTTCGTGTTCGATCGAGCCCGCCACCACCGACCGCATCGATTCGTAGAGGGTGGCGACCTGATCGTCGCTGAGCTTTGAAGCGTTGGCGAACGGTGAGATGCGGGCGTCGAACAGGATCTCGTTGCTCAACATGCGGCCGAGGCCGGCGATCTTGCGCTGGTCGCGCAACATGCCGTGCACCCGACCGCGGTGCGAGGAACACAGCTCGGTGAACTGCTCGAGGGTGAAATCGATGCAGTCCGGCGCGGTTTCCAACAGCGGCGGGTGAACATCGGGATCACCGGCGACGGTCCAGACGCCAGCCTTACGTTCGTTGCCGGCCTCGGTGAACAGCCAGGCATCGTTGCCCTCGAACACCCAACGAGCCAACCCGAGCCGAGGCTTCTTTGTCTGTTTCGGATCGGGACGAAGTCGGCCGCCTTGCATCAGATGCACCACATGGACCTGTCCGTTGTCGAAGCGGAGCTGAAGCAGCTTGGCCCGGCGGGTGACCTCGGTGAGCACGGCCCCGACGGCCTCGTCGGGAGCGGGCGAGTAGGTCTTGAGCGAAGCGAAATTGAGCAGCTGGAAATTGTCCAGCTTCTTGCCGGCCAGCGCCTCGGTCATCCGTTCGGCGTGAGCTTGGACCTCGGGGAGCTCAGGCATCGGTCGCTCCGAGAGCACCGTTGAGCGCCTTCAGCTCGCCTGCTCGGCTGATCAGAAGCGACACGTCGCCGCCCACTCGGATGCTGCCGTCGAGGAAGGCGCGGCTACCGCTGAGCGAGCCGTCGGCGACCTGTTGTGCGATGGGGTAGGCGATAGTGAAACGAACGTCGCCCGGTTCGTCGGTGACCCGTAGTTCAGCGCCGCCTCCCGCCAGGTCGATCCGATAGGAGACCGCCGTCCCCGAGTGCGGGTGGCTGTCGGGGATGTCGGTGACGTGGTAGCTGAAGCTGACGGGTTCAGCAGAGTCGAGCGGTGTTTGCGACACCCGCTCGGCGGCGGTGGCGAACCACTCGTCGGTCAGATAGTCGGTCATCGCAGACCCTTCGGCCACTGTGCCCCAGCGTCAGCCAGGGCGTCGGTGAGCTGCTGACGGGTGGCGAGCTCGGCCTTTATCGGATCGAGCACGTGGGTGCGAGCCACGCCCACCATGGACTTGGCGGCTTCTTTGTTCACCTTGTGAGCTCGGCGGGCCCCGCCGACTCGGGCGAGCCGCCGGGCTATCACTGCGATCAACCAGCCGAGCAAGGCGCCGCCCAGGGCTAGCGCGGTCGGCACCGGAATCGGACCGATCTCGGGGACCGGGATGTCGCCTAGGGCAAAGAACCCGGCGACGGCCAGCGCCACCAGCCAGACCACGCCCACGAGCATCGCCACGAACACCACCCCCTGTAGGGCTCCGATCGCCTTCCACCAGCCAGGGTCGTCCTTCGACCGCTCCCGCACCGAGGCGGCGATGGTGGCGTCGACCGCATCCTGAAGCTCGGCGGTGTGAGGGAGGGCGGCGTCCCGCACCAGGGTGGGCCACGGCTCGGGCAACTCGCTGGTCGCCGCGTCGGCGGCGTTTCGAACCGCAGCGTTCACCCTGGCCGTGCTGGCAGGGCTGGCCGCCGCCGTGGTGGTGGGTCCGGTCGAACCGCGTCCGAGGTGCAGTCGCTTGAGCGGGTGAGGCCGGAGCCTGCCCGCCCAACGGGTGAGCGGCCACCCGGTCACCGCTGCGGCATCGCGTCGGTATCCGAGGGCCACGGCCTCGGCCACGCTGTCGAGGCTGGAAGCTCCCACCAGCTCTTCGGCTAGATGATCGGCGATCTTGTCGGGCACGTCGGTCGCCAGGGGAGGGCCGGCCTCGGCGGCGAGGTCCGAGGCGGCCACCCGGGAATCGGCATCGAGTCGGGTGAGGGCAAGTTCGTGCTGGGCGACGAGGTCGGCAAGGAGTTCCGTCAGCTCGGGCACGCCGAGCCCGGTGGTGGCCGACGCGGTGAGGATGGTGGCATCGCCCACCCCATCGGCCAGGATCAGGCGGGCCAGATCGGTGCGGCAGGCGTGTAGCTCCTCGTTCGTCAGCATGTCGGCCTTGTTCAACACGATGGCGGTGACCGCCCCGTGCTCTCCGAGCAAACGCAAGTATCGGTGGAGGGCGGCGTCGCCGTACTTCTCCGGGTCGGTCACGAACAGCAGCAAATCGGCGTGTTCGGCGATTCGTTCCATCTCCAAACGATGCTCCACCTTCACCGAATCGTGGTCGGGAACGTCGAGCAGCACGAGCCCGTCGAGGCCGTCGCCGGTGGCGGGTACGACGTGACGGTTCTTGATGCCGAGCCAGTCGAGCAGCCGGCCCGAATCGGTGTCGCCCCACGTGCAGGCCAGTGTCGAAGAGGTCGTGGGCCGGCGTACCCCAGTGGTGGCGAGGTCGCTGCCGATGATGGCATTGGCCATGCTGCTCTTGCCGCTGCCGGTGGCGCCGAGCAGGGCCACCACGCTGTGGTGGGTGCCGAACTTCAGCCGGTCGGTGGCCTTGCCAAGAACGTGGCGGGCGTAGCCGATTACGTCGGGATCGAGCCGACCGTCGGCCAGCTCGACCGCTCGCCCGAGGGCCTGGAGCCGTTGGGGGAGATCGGCCCCAACCGACGGGCCGCTCAGAAGCGTCCGCCGGGTCACAGGCTGGCCTCCACGTCTTCCAGGGCCGAGGCCAGGTTCTCGCTGCGCTCAGGCGGGCCGGCCACCGACCAGAGCGCTTCGAGGAATCGGTTGGAGTCGGTGTCGAGCAGTCCGCCGGCCCTGTCGAGCAGGTCCTGCCGGGCGGTGTTGGCCAGGTCTCGTACCGCCTGCTCACCGAAGATGGCGTTGAGCAGGGTTTGGCTTACTGCGGCGGTGCCGCTGGCCACCGCCACCTCCGCACCGCTGACGCCGAAGCTCTGGGAGAAGATGAAGATCATCAGGGCGACCCCCACGCTGTTCACGGCGAAGGCGAGACCCCGAGCCAGATTGCGCTTTCCCTGGGCGGTGGTGCGGACCAGCTCGAGCACATCGGCCTGCCAGGCCCGGATCTCGTCGGCGGCGTTGGCCCGAAGTTCGATCGAGCTGCGCTCCAGTTCGGTGTCGGCGGCGAGGGTCTGACGGCCGCCGGGCAGCTGACGCCACGCTGCCACCGAATGGAGGGCGGCATCGTCGGCGAGATCGATCACGAGTTGTTCGAGGGTGTTGGTGATTTCACCCTGAACGGTGGCGGTGTCGGCCAGGCGGCCGGTTACCAATGACGTGACGCGATCCCGCATGCGCCCCAAGAAGCTCTGCAACCGGCCGAGGATCTCGCTCACGCCGATGAGTTCCTGCCACCTGTCCAGCACTTCGTTGCGGAGGAGCGTGCCTCCGGTGAGGGCGTCGTAGAGGCTGTCGCGGGCGTCGGCGTAGTGATGATCGACCGCCGATTTCAGCTCGGCCACGGCCGCATCCTGTAGGACGGCGGCGGCGTGCACTACTCGAGCCCGATCAGGAACGCTGCGCAGCGCGCCGTCGAGCGTTCGACGGATCACCACATCTCGCTCGTCGGCGCTGGCCGCCAACGAATCGAGCTGCTCCCGGATCTCACTCACCGAGCCCTCAGGCAACAGGCCGAGGGGGCCGAGCATGGCGTCTTCGATAGGAAACACCGAGATGTTGCCGAACCCTTCTTTGGCCATCATTTCGGCCAGATGGGGGACCACCTCGGCGGCCGCACCCGGGGGAATGCGGTTGATGATGATCGACAGCGCAGTGCCGCGGTCGCGGGCCCGGCGGAGGAAGTCCCACGGCACGGCGTCGGCATACCGCACCGCGGTGGTAGTGAACAACCACAAATCGGCCGAAGCCAACAGCTGGGTGGCAAGTTCGCGGTTCTCCTGGGCGATCGAGTCGATGTCGGGCGCGTCGATGATCGCCAGCCCCGGGGTCATCGTTCCAACCTCGGTGACCTTGAGCACGTGGCCGACGGGATCGCCTTCGCCGGTAACCCTCGGGAGTCCGGCCAGCACGGCCTCCTCGCCGGCGGCCATGAACCACGGGCCGTCATCGGGATGGCAGATCAACGTAGGGGCCCGGGTGGTGGGTCGGATCACGCCCGACTTGCTCACCACCGCACCGGCCAGGGTGTTGGTGATCGTCGACTTTCCGCTGCCCGTCGAACCGCCGAGCACGGCAAGGAGCGGGGCATCCAGGCGTCTCATCCTGGGGATCAGGTAGTCATCGATCTGGTCGCTGAGTTCGGTGGCGACGGCGCGGGCTTCGTCGGCGCCTTCGAGGTCGAACACCAATGGCGCTTCGGCCAGCGCCTGGCTGAGTCGACGCAGCCCGGCCTCGGTCGCCGCAAGCGACGACGGGCTGTTGTCAACCGTCTCAGTCACTGTTGTGGAGGCTAGTGCCTCCCGGAGGGTTCGGTCGCCCTGCCCACCGTGTCGACGGTTCGTATCAGCAGGTGGGACGGTCCGCGTTCGACCACCACCGGTCCCTGCGTGAGGGGGAGGTGTAGCTCTGCGATTGAGTCCCCGGTGGAGACCGGGGCGGTCCGGACCCCGGCCGAGGTCAGAGGTGTCGTGCCCCACCAGTGCCAACGTTGAGCGGCTGCCTCGAAGGGGTGTTCACCGTCGGCGTCGAGCAGTAACCCGGACAGGTTGCCCGCCTGGGTGTAGGCCCCGGACCGTCCCACGGGGTCCGCGGAGGTGAGCAGCCAACGCGACGGTGCCGACGAGTAGAAGTCGAGCTCCCAGCCCATCGGGACCCGGGTTCCATAACCGGTGCGAACGAGTTCGGTCGGGTCGTCGAGTTGGAGAGCGAACGCCTCCAACCCAAACGACCAGTGTTGATGGGGGGTCTCGCAGACTTGTTCCACCCAGAGCCCGTGGGTCCGGAACTCCCAGCGGCTGCCCGGAATCGGAATGTCGGCTTCGATCATCGCCACCGGGGGAGCGTCGGGCGCCCAGACCACACAGGCCTGTTCGGCGTGCCCCCGTCCCGGGTGGACAGACGTCCACACCAGTACCGAGCCCAGGGGGCCGTGTGCCATGGTGAGGTGAGCATCGAACCAGTCCGGTTCGGAGGTGGGCGGCCGCCGCCGTTCGAAGCTGGGGTCGATGTCGCTCAGACCGTCACCGTCTCCTCGATCGGTTGCTCTGAGAGGCGGGCAGCCAGGGCCACGACGCCGAGAGTGAACAGGACGGCGGCGGCTGTCATGGCCAGGGCTTGAGCGAGCGACCCGAGGTCGGGCCAGAGGTCGAGGCCGGTTCCGGGAACCGTGACCTCGGTCTCGCCCTCCTCGATCGTGTAGCCGACCCCGTTGGGCCAGGGCCACAACACCCGAAAGCTGCCGATCATCAGCCCGAGCAGGGAGGCCAGCACGGTTTGTTCGTAGCGTTCCAGCACATAGTTCAGCACCGTGGAGAACGCACCCAGACCGATCGTCGCTCCGACCAGGAAGATGGCCAGTTCCGGTATCGACCCATCGAGCACTGCGGCGTACATGCCGAGCATCAACATGATGAAGCTCCCCGAGATGCCGGGAAGGATCATGGCGCAGATGGCGATGGCGCCGGTGAGGAAGAACAACAGCAGGTTGGGATCGCTCACCGCGCCGTTCTGAAATCCCAGAAGGACGAACGCTGCGATCGCCACCCCGGCTGCGACCGCCACCCGCACGCCGTCGTGATCCGACATTTCGTTCCACACCAACCAGCAGCTGGCCAGCACCAGTCCGCAGAACGCCGCGGCGGTGAGTTCAGAGTGTTCTTCGAGCGCGGTCTTCATAGGGCCGCGGAGTACCAGGAAGGCGCTTGCTGCGCCGGCGCCGAGGGGGATCAGAAACATCCACTGGATGTGCTTGAGCGACTCGATGCCGCCACCGATGTCGCCGGTGACGAGCTGTTTGAGGGCGTGGGCGCCGGCCCGTATCTGATTGACGAAGGGCCGGTAGATGCCGAGGATCAACGCCACGGTGCCCCCCGACACGCCCGGCACAATGTCGGCGGCGCCCATGAAGAAGCCGCGGGCGAACTGCATGATCGGGGCCGGAATCACAGCTTTGAAGGTAGTGGCCCCGGGCCCTCCCATGGCTGAGCCGGACAGCCCAATTGCGCGGGGTGGTTAACCAGAGCGTTTCTCAGCTCCGTGCAACGTGGCCGGAGCGACCCGACAAGAGTCGATCAGCTTGGCGCGGCTGCGGGTCCCATGAAGCCGACGTTCGCCACGCCGCGCGGGAGGCGAGCGCAGGCAGTTATCTCTGCCCAGCGAGCCTGCGGTTGAAGACCTTCGATTTGACGTAGTCCTTGTTCATGAAGGCGATGAAGTCTTGGCTGATGGTCTTGGGGCAGGCTTCGGTGCATTCGCCGTGGTTGGTGCACGATCCGAAGAAGTCTTCCATCGTTTCGACCATGGCTTCGGTGCGGCGGTACCGCTCGGGTTGACCTTGGGGCAGGCTGTTGAGGTGCCACAGCTTGGCGG
>JABDJU010000075.1 GCA_013003325.1 Acidimicrobiales bacterium | reverse complement strand
CTCCAGCTTGATGCACTCGGCTCCCTGTTCGACCATCAACCGGGTACAGCTCGGGCCGGCGAGGTACTGGCTGAAATCGACAATCCTGATTCCGTCGAGTAGCCCCGTCACGGCCACATCGTAGGGCGGGCGGCGACCTGGATCCGAGCTAGAAGCGTTCCCGCCGGAAGGTGAGCCGTTTGCCTCGGATGGCGACGCCTTTCATGGCATGGATCACCTGGTCAGCACTGTCGGTGGGTACCGACACGAGGGAGAAGCCGTCTTTGATCTCGATCGGCCCGATCTGAGCACCGGCCAGTCCGGCTTCGCCGGCGATGGCTCCCACGAGGTCCTTGGGCCGCATTCCGCTGCGCTTCCCACCGCTCACATACAGGCGGGTTCGATCGCCGTTGTCCGAACGCGGCGCGCCGTTGCGTCGTGAGCGATCCCGTTTTTGATCGGGCCTCCTCTGGTCCTTCCCGAACTTTGCGGCCGGGATCTCGGTTTCGTCGGACCGAGGAGCGGTGGCTTCGTGCAGAAGGCGAAGGGCGGCGACGGCAATCTCGAACGAGTTGTGTCCGTGCTGGTCCTTCAAGCGTTCTGCGATAGCCACGAAGTCGTCGTGCCGTTCTTGGCTCAACGCCTCGACCACGTTGTTCTCGGTGATCTTGAGCCGGCGCGACCGAAGGTCGTCTACCGAGGGGACCTCGGCCGCCGTCAACTTCTGCTTCGTCGCTCGTTCGATGTTCTTGATGAGCCGTTGTTCGCGCGGCTCGCACAGGGTGATAGCGACTCCGTGCCGTCCGGCGCGGCCGACCCGTCCGATCCGATGAACGTACGACTCAGGTTCGGTGGGAACGTCGAAGTTGATCACATGGGTTAGGTGGCTGATGTCGAGTCCCCGGGCCGCGACGTCGGTGGCCAGAAGGAGATTCGACACCCTGTTCTTCAGCTTGCCTAGCGCCCTGTCGCGCTGTTCTTGACTCATGCCGCCGTGGAGCGCTTCGGCCCGGTAGCCGCGAGCGTTCAGGGTTTCGGCAAGCTGATCGACGATGACCCGCGTGCGGCAGAAGACGATGGCCGATTCGGGCGACTCCATATCGAGGACGCGGCCGAGGGCCGCAGCCTTGTGGGCACGGCTCACGACGAAGACGGACTGGGCGACCTTGGGCGTATCCTCGGCGCTCTGGACGGGACGGGCGATCTCCACGACCACCGGCTCGGTGAGATGCGAGCGAGCAATCGCCGCGACCCGAGGAGGCATCGTGGCCGAGAACAAGACCGTCTGGCGTTGATCGGGCAGCTCGCCGAGGATCGCTTCGAGGTCGTCCGCGAAACCCATGTCGAGCATTTCGTCGGCTTCGTCGAGCACCACCACTTCGATCGTGCCCAGCTTGAGGGTTTTGCGGCGAAGGTGGTCGAGCGCTCGGCCCGGGGTGGCAACCACGACGTCGACACCGCGCTTGATGTCTTTGATCTGACCGAAGATCGGTTGGCCCCCGAAGACCGAGACCACCCGCACTCCGATCGGTCTGCCGTAGCTCTTGAATGACTCCGACACCTGCATCGCCAACTCACGAGTTGGGGTGAGCACCAGTGCGATCGGTCCGCCGGGACGGTTTCCAGATTCCTTCTGCTCAGCCAACCGTTGCAGGATCGGCAGGGCAAACGCTGCGGTCTTGCCTGTGCCGGTGGCCGCCTGACCGATCAGGTCGTGGCCATCGAGCAGAACCGGAACGGCTTCTGCCTGGACCGGTGTCGATTCGGTGTAGCCCAACGTGGCCAGGCCGGCGAGGAGATCGGGGTGCAGGTTGTCAAACATCAGGGGCCTTCGTTGAGCGAACCTACAACTCTAGGCCGCGCCGTCACCCTTGCGTTGGTGGTACGACCTCTGTTACGCCGCCGGGCGGCTCGGTGACCCAGAGCTACTCGTCCCGCAGGGCGTAGAACGTGCCGTTGCGCGACCCCACGTAGATCCCGCCGTCCCATACCGCCGGAGTGGACTCGAGGCATCCCTCGCCCAGGAACTGGGACCACAGCTCGACCGGTTCGACGCTGGTGTCGGACACGTCGAACGCATGCATCACGCCGCTGCAGTCGCCCTGTATGAGCATGTCGTCGACGACCACCGGGCTCTGCCAGGTCGGTCCGGGGATCTCGAGCGTCCACCGCTGCGATCCGTCACTGCGATCGAGCCCGAGCAGTTCGCCGTCGTCGGTGGCGACGATCAGGATGTCGCGGTGCAACGCCGGCGTTGCCCAAATTCCCGATTTGATGCCGCTGTTGGCTTGAATGCTCCAGACCAGGGGTTCGTCGGGCTTGGAGGGGTCGAGTTTGAGTACCTGGCCGAGTTCTTTGGCCCGGCTGCGACCTTTTTCGTATTCGACCCCGGCGTAGAGCATGCCCTCGTCGTCGATCACTATCGACGCATCGATGTCTTCGCCGGCCCAGAACCGCAGCACTCGCTCGGGTGTTCCTCCCTCGGGAACCGAGCCGATGTCCCAACCCTGGATGAGGCCGCTCGAGTTGGCGAAATACACGGTGTTCCCGCTTATGGCCACCGAGTTTTCGATGCTCTGCTCGTTGGACGTAACGGCGAGGAGCTCCGAATCCCATGATTCGGTACTGAACACGATCTCGGGGTCGACGGTCACGAGGCCGTCGGCGTCGTATCCACGGTTGAGTTTCACGATGAAGAACCGGCTGTTCTCCCCACCTTCGAAGAGGTA
>JABDJU010000046.1 GCA_013003325.1 Acidimicrobiales bacterium | reverse complement strand
GCCACCGAGCACGACTCGGGGTAGGCGAATCTGGGTGAGGATCGAGGCTTGCTGGGCGGTGAGACCGCTGTCGACCGAGACCAGGGGCAGTCGGTCCCAGATCTCCAGAACGACGCCGGCCACCGGGATGTTGGCGGCACCCACCGAGGCGCTGACCACCGCGCTCAACACCAGAACCCCCAATGCGAGCAAGCTGGCCCGCCCGCGCAGCCGAAACGGACGACGAAGCACCTGAGGCGCAGCGACGGCGGTTCCTGCTGCCATCGGTCAGCCGGTAGCGGCCGGGAGGGAGAGTTGCGAGAGCTCCTCGGCCAGATCGGCGACGCGGGGACCCCACCTTGAGGCGATGTCGGCATCGATCTGCACGATGTTGTTCGACTGCACCGCAGTGATTGTCTCCCAGCCTGGCCGAGCCGCGACATCGGTGGGGCCGTACCCCACCTGGTCGGTGATCACGATCAGCGACGGGTCGGCCTCGACCAGGTATTCGGGGGTGAGCTGGGGGTACCCGAAGCCATCGGGGTCCGCTGCGTCGGCGATATTGATGAAACCCAGTTTGGCGTAGAGGTCGCCGATGAACGATGCCGAGCTCACCGAGTAAAAGGTGTCGTCCAGCTCGTGATAGAGCCGCAGGGGTTCGACGTTGGCCTGTTTGCTCGCCGCGATGGCGGCGTCGACCCGAGCGCGGATGTTGCCGTTCACCGCAGCGGCGTCATCGATGTGATCGGTAGCAACTCCGAGATCGGCGATTTGGGCATAGGTGTCGTCGATCGTGAGTGCTCCAGGCTGTACCAAGACGGGGACGCCGAGTGCGCCGAAGGCGGTCGCCAGCGCGTTCTCCGGATCGAAGCTGGTCACGATGAGGTCGGGCTCGAAGGCGGAGATCGCCTCGACGTTCGGGGTGAACGCGGCCAATCCCTCTTCGGTGGGGGCCTCGGGCGGGTAGTTGGAGAAACTGTCTGCTGCGATCACGAGATCCCCGGCACCGATGGCGAACAGAATCTCAGTCGCCGATGGCGACAGGCTCACGATCCGGTTCGGTTGGGCCGGGATGGTGATGCCGCCTACGTCCACCGGGTACGCCTCGACCGGCAGTACTTCGGTGGTGGTCGGAGCGGTCGTGGACGTCGAAGCCGCCTCCGCCGCGGTTGTTTCGGGCGCAGTTGCCTCGCCAGCGCTGCCGCAGGCAGCGAAAAGGAGGAGCGCTGCGACAGCCGCTCCGCTACGGGCCAAGAATGTGGTGAGCATCGATTGTGTTCCTACCTCGGGAAGGCTCGCGCGACCGCAAGCGTGTGCAGAACCACCCAGGCGACCTGGCTCGTCCGAGGTTGCTCCGAGATCGGTGCTCGTCGGCATCACAGTTGCGGGACAGCGCCGGGATTACACCGGACTTCGCTGTGTGGTAGCTCACAATGGTACCCCATAGGGTCGTCTCGGCCGACCGACCCCGCACCGCCAGCGGAAAACTACAGTTGAGGGCCTATGACACATGGAGGAAGACTGGCCGCTGCAACGCTGAAGGCGGCCGGGGTCGACTGCATCTTCACGCTCTCGGGTGGTCATGTGATGGGGATCTACGACGGCTGCCTCGATGAGGGAATCAGGGTGGTCGATGTACGCCACGAGCAGGCGGCGGTCCACGCCGCCGATGCCTGGGCCCGCCTACATCCCGGCCGGGTCGGCGTTGCGGTGCTGACCGCCGGGCCCGGCGTCACCGACGGTGTCACCGGTGTGGCCAACGCATGGCGGGCCAACTCGCCGATCTTGGTGATCGGTGGCCAGGGGCCGTTCTCAAACCTGCGCCGCGGGTCCCTACAGGAGATGGATCACGTGGCGGTCATGCGCCCGATCTCGAAATGGGCCGATGCGTGCTACCAGACCGAGCGGATCGGTGAGTACCTCGAGCTGGCAATCCGCACAGCGCTGTCTGGTGTCCCGGGACCTGCCTTTCTGGAGATACCGATGGACACACTCCATGCGCCGGTCGACCTCGACGCCACTCCGGTGCCGCTGTTCCGCGACGTTCGGGTGGCCTCGACGGCTCCGAACGAGCGGGTGGAGGCGGCCGCCGAATTGATCGCGGCGGCGGCAAGGCCGATGGTGATGGCCGGCACGTCGCTCAAGTGGAGCGAAGGTGGTGGCGCGCTGCGGCGGTTTGCCGAGTTGCTGTCGATCCCAACCTTCACCAACGGAATGGCCCGGGGCCTGCTTCCGATGAACCATGCCCAGTTCTTCAACCGCACCCGAAAGAACGCCCTCGCCCAAACCGACCTTGTCGTTCTCACCGGCACCGCCCTCGACTTCCGGATGCGGTTCGGCCAGTCGATACCGGCCGACGC
>JABDJU010000042.1 GCA_013003325.1 Acidimicrobiales bacterium | reverse complement strand
AGCCACCAGAGCGCGACGATCGAGACGACAACCGTGACCGCGGTCGAAACGGTCGACGACCACCGTCGTGGGCGTTGCGTTCCGGTGGGTTGCAGAGAGTCCATCGTGCCCTCCAGCCTATGCCAGGCTGGTCATCACGGCAGCTCGCATGGCGGGAGCGACGGGGCCAGCGTTGTACCCGCCATCGCTGGCCCCGTCGTTCGAGCGCCTCCGCCGCGCCTCGCTAGGCGTCTGTGAGGACGATCGATTCCCGCTCCGCTTCATACTGCTCGGTTGCCTGCTCCACCGCAACCAATTGCTTTTCGGCCAGCTCGGGCCGGGCATCGCGGGCTCGGTCGGCCGCCCCTACGAGGTCGCTGCCGCTGCTCTGGAAGTGGGGCATCACGTGACGGGCGAACAGCTCCCAGCTCTTCTTCGTGGCTTGGGGGTTGGCCCAGTTGTGGGCGAGCTGGAGGTAGGCACCGAAGCCGCCGTTGCTCTGCTCGAGCAGCTCTTCGATCTGAGCGACCGCCTGATCGGGTGTTCCGACCACGCCCAGGCCGCCGTTGACGAAGTTGACCATCTCGTCGATGTCGCCTCCCTCCACCGCCATCTGGGGGAAGGCTGCGACGTTCTGGAAATACCGGAACCACTGGGTGATGCCGTACTCGACGTCCCGTCGGGCTTCCTCTTCGGTTTCGGCCAGGTGCATGAGGCCGACCAGCCTCCACTTGTCGCGATCGGCGGGCTGGTTGTGCTTGGCGGCAACCTCTTCCTGGATCGTCCAGTGATGGGCCAGCACGTCCATGCCGACGGCCACCGTGGCGCCCAGCGACAGCACACCGGCCCCATACTGTCCGGCCAGCTTGGCCCCCGACGGCGATGCCACCGCAGCCACCGCGATGTCGAACAGAGGGTCCGAGTAGGGCCGCAGGTGCAGGCGGGCGTCGTTGAGCGTCAACCGGTCCGAGCTGTAGTTCACCGGCTCGTCGCTGGTGAGCAGCTGCATCAAGATCTCCATGTACTCATGGAGCAGGGGCCTCATCTGCGGCGGCTCGAGCCCGAGCATCGCGGCGTCGGTGGGCAGCGCACCGGGACCGACACCCAGCATGATCCGTCCTCTGGTCAGGTGATCGAGAAGCACCATGCGCTCGGCTACCCACAGCGGGTTGTGGTAAGGCAGCGAAACCACCCCGGTGCCCAACTTGATCCTCTGAGTGCGGGCCGCCGCCGCAGCTATGAAGATCTCCGGTGAGGCGATGATCTCACTGCCCGCCGAATGGTGTTCGCCGACCCAGACCTCGTCGAAACCGAGGCGGTCCATATGCTCGATCAGATCGAGATCCTGTTCCAGTGACAGGGTTGGGTTGTGCTCAGGCGCGTGAAAAGGCGCCATGAACGTTCCGAAGCGCATGCGCATACTCGTTCTCCTTGTTGATTGCCGGTCCCTCGAGCCCACGCTAGTGACCGATCGGAGAGGGCGCCACCGGATCGACCGCTCTAGCTGAGGTCGCGGTCGGCGACGCAGGTGACGCTGCCGTTGCCGACCGACATCTCCACGCCTTCACCCATGTAGATCGGTTCGGGATCCTCAAAGACCGGCTCGCCGTCGATCCGAACGCTCAGCTTGCCGGCGTCGGCCCCCTGGTCGATGAACTGTTGCCGATAGGCGTCGGTGATCAGGCCTCGGGTCACGGTGTAGGCGGTTCGCATGCATTCGCTCGAGCCGATCACATTCTGGCTGTAGGCGTAGGCGGTTGGGGTGAGGGCCAGGTCATCGCTCACCCATGGGAATACGTCGGTCACCTTGCCGAGCAGTCCTTTGTCCACGGTCACCGAGGCGGCGGTCTCGACCGTGTTGACCCGGGGCCGTACGAACTTGATCGACTCGGCCGGAATCACGATTTCGGTTGTGCCATCCGATCGCCGGAGCACCTTGGCGGCGCCGCCGTCAACACAGGTGTCGACATCGCCGATGGCGACCATTTCGATGGTGTCGGTGCGGTAGACCTGGTCGAACAGGGCGTGCTCCCGGCGGCCCAATACCGGGACCTCGGCGTGAACTCGAGCCCGACAGTCCAGCATGATCGGCTCGATGTTCACGATGCGAGCCTCTTCGGGCAAGGTCAGCTCGACCTGCACTTCGTTGATCTCGGGCACGATGTCCCACGGCCACGTGAACGACAGCGAGTCGGTGGTGTACACGAACGCGACGACGCCGATGAGGCCGACAGCAATTCCAGCGAGCACACGTTTCATCGTTCAACAATCCTGACGTCGGGGGAGACGTTACACCTCTATGGACGGTGTGTATCGGCGGAAAGTCGCGGTGAGCATGAGTGCGGATCGTCACGATTTGGTGACGTCGGTACCCTGGGCGAACCCCGCTATGACCAGTACCGCAGACCTCACAATCGACGAGATGCGCCAGGCTTTGCTCGAGGCCGTCGAGCCAGACGACCCCACCGACAGCCTGTGGGACTTCTGCGACTCGGGGCTGGCCGACCTGGTGGTTCCCGAACTTCCGGCTCTCCGTTTGGAGCAGGATCCGATCCACAAACACAAAGATGTGCTGGCCCACACCATCGCCGTCACGGCTAAGACACCGCCCGACCCGATCGTTCGCCTGGCGGCGTTGTTCCACGACATCGGCAAGCCCGCCACCCGATCGTTCGAACACGGCGGGGTCACCTTCCGTCACCACGAAGCGGTCGGGGCCAAGATCACCAAGAAACGCTTACGAGCCCTCGAGTTCGAACGCCGGATCGTGAACGATGTGGCCGAGCTTGTGCGGCTGTCGGGCCGATTCAAAGGCTACGCCGACGGCTGGAGCGATTCGGCGGTACGTCGCTACGCCCGGGATGCCGGGCACCTCCTCGGGCATCTCAATCAGTTGGTGCGCTGCGATTGCACCACCCGCAACCGGGCCAAGGAAGCTCGGCTCATGGCCCACATCGACGACCTGGAGGCCCGCATCGTTCAACTCGCCCGCGCCGACGCCCGTGCGGCGGAACGGCCTCAGATGGACGGCAATGCGGTGATGGCACACCTGGGTCTCACCGGTGGTCCGATGGTGGGCAAGGCGCTGAGATTTCTGCTCGAGATCAAGCGAAGCGAGGGCGAGCTGCCCCAGCGTGACCTCGAACACCGACTCGACGCATGGTGGGCCAAGAACAAGCCGTGACCTCCGGTCGATTCGAAGATGCGGTGCGCCGGGTGTTGGATGCCACCGGACCGGGCGACGTGCTCACCTATGGCGAGGTGGCCGCTGAGGCTGGCTTCCCGGGCGCGGCCCGGGCGGTCGGCAACCTGCTGCGCACCGGCGAAGGGTTGCCGTGGTGGCGGGTGGTGGCGGCTTCTGGCCGACTGAATCCCGGCGACCCGGCCGAACACGCCCGACGTCTCAGGGCCGAGGGCCACACCGTGACGCCAAATACGGCCGGTCAACTCAGGATCTCTCAGTAGCCGAAGGCCCGGCGACTGCCGGCGGTCAGCGTGCTCACCAGCCGGCGCTGATCGGCGGGCATCGAGCGTCGCCAGTCGTCGTCGAGTCGTAGCGTGACGGTGCGGCTTCCGAACCGCATCGGGTTGCCGGCTGCGGAGTGCATCGG
>JABDJU010000367.1 GCA_013003325.1 Acidimicrobiales bacterium | reverse complement strand
ACACCACCCTGCACGCCACCAAACTCGGTACAGCCGCGCGCGACACCCTCGTGGCAGATCGACCGCAGTTGGAGACCATGCTCCCGGACGCGCCGGCGATGCGGGTACAGCTCCCCACCGCCGGCCTTTCAGTCCTCGGCGATGTACGCCTGGCAATTCGAACCGCGAGCTTCACCGCTGCCGCATTGGCCGCCGCCGGCGCATCGCTCGCCCTTCTGGTCGCCAGAGACCGCTGGATGATCCTGCGCCGCTGCGCCGGCTGGGCGTTCGGAACGGCGACCGTGTGGCTCATCGTGGCTCTGTCGATTCCTCAGGTCATCTCGATCCTGGCGCCGGCCCAGGGTGTGCTGGCGGCGGCGATTGTCGCGGTTCTGTTCGGGGCGATGGTTACGCCGGCGTTGGCCCTGGCCGGTCTAGGCGCCGCCCTGTTGGCCACAAGCTGGGTCTGGCACGTGGGATCCCGACGTAGGGCAGCCCGCCTGGTCGGCAAACCGACGCTTCTGGGATTCGGCTAGAGCACCACCCACGCCGCCGCGATCGATGTTGCGGTGGTACCGATCAGGACTGCGGCGGCCAGCAGTCGTCTTCCCCTGGCGGCAAGTGCTGCGGTGGCGACCGCCAACGTGGACCAGGTGCTGAGGGCGCCCAACAGTCCGACGTTTACCAGCCAGCCGGACCGGCCGTCGAGATCGGCGAGCCAGGCCGCTGCCGCCGACGCGACGACGTTGGCGGCGATCATCCCGAACGGCACCTCGTCGTCGCGTCGCGACACCAACCAACGAATCACCGTGCCGATCGCTCCGCCCAGGGCGACCAGGACCACCGCGCTCATCGCCGAATGCCCAACCGAAGGCCGGCGAGCGCCCCTGTGGTCGCCCCGACAACAGTTGCCACAACGAGAATCAGCGCGGCGAGCACATCACCATCGTGCAGCCGGCTGGCGACGTCGACGGCAAAGGTGGACATCGAAGTGAACCCGCCGCAGAACCCGGTACCGAAACCTGCTCTCACGGTGGGTCGTTCGATGAGCATGGTCACCGCGAGGCCGAGGGCGAACGAGCCGGACACGTTCACAGCCAGCAGCGCTACCGACCACCAACTGGCAAAAAGATCGAGGATGCCGGCTCTCATTAGAGCACCCGTCGACCCTCCGACGGCGATGGCGGCAACGAGTCGCCAGCTCATGGAGACGCCAACACCGCTGGGTACCATCGTTGCTCGTGACCATGGACGAACACTTTGCCCAGAACTCGCGCGGCGGCACCCAGTTGCGCCGCCGCTGGAAGACCGACGGCGCCCGGGGGGCGGTGTTGATCGTGCACGGCATCGGCGAACACAGCGGTCGCTACGTCCACGTCGGCGACCATCTGGCGGCCCGGGGCTACGACGTGCTCGCCTACGACCAAGTCGGGTTCGGGCAGTCCGAAGGCCGACGGGGTCACGTCGACAGCTTCGATGACTACCTCGACGACGTCGAAGCTTTGCTGGCCGAACGTCGGGAACTCGACGTTCCGGTGGTCCTGATCGGGCATTCGCTCGGAGGCCTGGTGTCGGCCACCTACTTGGAAGACGGGCGTCCTCAACCCGATCTCGCCGTCTTGAGTGCACCTGCCCTCGGGGCGGTGGTCCCGGCGTGGCAACGGGTCATGGCGCCGATCATCGGCCGGGTGGCGCCCAAGGTGTTCATCCCTTCGAAGATAGACGGAGCCGTGTTGAGCCACGATCCGCAGGTCCAGTCCGACTACGAGAACGACCCGCTCGGCGTGCAGGGGGCGACCGCCGGCCTGGGCCGAGCCCTTTTCGAGGCCATGGATCGCGCGTCGGAACGGATCGGCCAGATCGGGGTGCCCACCTACGTGCTGCAAGGGACGGCCGACGAACTCGTTCCGCCGCACTTCACCGCTCCGCTGGCCTCGCTGCCCACCGTGACCTATCGCAGCTGGGACGGTCTGCGTCACGAGTGCTTCAACGAATACGAAAAGAACGATGTGATGGACGAGATGGCCGACTGGATCGACCAGCGGCTCTGAGCGTGCGGGGCTCCTCGGGCTTCCGGGGAATATCCCGACGCCTGTAGGGTTCGCTTCAAATATGGAGGGAACCATGACCGAGACCGACGACACCCAGTGGCACCGTCTGCTCGGACTCGACGAGCTCGACGAGGGACGGGTCACAACCGTCACGATCGGAACCCAGTCGTTTGCGGTCAGCCACTACAACGGCGAATACGGCTGCGTCGACAACGCTTGCCCTCATCAAGGCGGCCCGCTTGGCGAGGGAACGATCGAGCATGGCTGGCTACGCTGCCCATGGCACGGCTACGACTACTCACCGCTCACCGGCGAGCCGCCCGAGGGGTTCGACGACGCCCCTGCCTGTTTCCCGGTGGAAGTGCGCGGTGACGGGGTATTCGTGGCGCTGAAGCCGACCGCACCGGCGGCCCGAACGGTGAGCGACGTTGTGGTCGAGACGCTCACCAACTGGGGTCTGACCCACGTGTTCGGTATGGTCGGCCACTCCAACCTCGGGTTCGCCGACGCCATGCGCAAAGCGGAGCAACGGGGCGACCTGACCTACATCGGCATCCGGCACGAAGGAGCTGCCGCCTTCGCCGCCACCGCCTTCGGCAAGCTCACCGGCCAGGTGGCCGGCTGCTTCGGGATCGCCGGGCCGGGCAGCACCAACCTGCTCACCGGCCTCTACGACGCCAAGGAAGACCGGGCGCCGGTGTTGGCTTTGTCGGGTCAGGTGCCGTCGGCGGTCAAGGGCCGGGGCGCGTTCCAGGACACCGACCTCGAAGCCGCCTTCGCCGGTGTCGCCCGGTTCAGCGCGTCGATGCAGGCCGGCTCCAACCACGCCGAGTTGGCCACCCTGGCCATGAAGACCGCCCTGGTCGAGCGAGGGGTCGCCCACCTCATCTTTCCCGACGAAGTGCAGCACATGGAGGTACCGGCCGACACCAAGGCGTCGACCCCGGTTGGGCGGGTCGGATCACGTCTGATCTCGCCGCCGAGCGCTGAACTGCAGCGGGCTGTCGATCTGCTGGCCGGTTCAGCCCGGCCGTTGATCGTGGTCGGCGATGGGGCTCGCGACGACATGAAGGCGATCACCGAGCTCGCCTCCCGTCTGGGCACACCGATCGCCACCACGTTCAAAGCCAAGGGCTTGGTGGCCGACGATCACCCCCTCGGATGCGGCGTGATGGGTCGTTCCGGCACCCCGGTTGCCAGCTGGATGATGAACGAGTCCGACCTGGTGCTGGTGTTCGGGGCGAGCTTTTCCAACCACACCGGGATCGCCGACTACAAGCCGCTGATCCAGGTCGATCGCGATCCGATGGCACTCGGGCGGTTCCACCCGGTGACGGTGCCGTTGCAGGGCGATGTCGGCGTAACCGCAGGTGCGATATTGAGTGCGCTGCCCGCCGAGGTAGCGTGCGCTGACCTCACCGACGAGATCGCCCTGCGTTGGGAACTGTGGCGGGAAGAGAAGGCCAAGCGCCGACTCGATGAATCGGACGCCGGCCTGTCGGCGGCGGCGGCGATGCAGTCTCTGACCGAGGCGATCGACAGCGACGCGGTGATCGCCGTCGACGTCGGCAACAACACCTACTCATTCGGGCGGTATTTCGAGGTGTCCGGCAGCCAACGGGTGCTGATGTCGGGCTACCTCGGCTCGATCGGGTTTTCGTTCCCTGCTGCGATGGGTGCGTGGGCCGCCGCCGGCACCGAACGCCAGATCGTGTCGGTGAGCGGCGACGGGGGCTTTGGCCAGTACGCCATGGAGCTCACGACCGCAGTGAAGTACGGAATGAACATCACCCACGTGCTGCTGAACAACGGCGAGCTGGGCAAGATCAGCAAAGAACAACGGGCCGCGCACTGGGACGTGTGGCAGACATCGCTCCACAACCCCAGCTTCAGCGCCTTCGCCGAACTGTGCGGGGCCAAGGGTCTGCGGGTCACCACCCGTGAAGGACTCGACGCCGCCCTGGCCGAAGCGCTGGCTCACGACGGCCCCGCACTGGTGGAGGTGATGACCGATGCCCTCCTCGTTTGAGGCCCACAACCCCAGAGCTGAAGCCCAGGGTCTGGTCGGACCCAACTTCGAGCCCGTAGTGCTCGAACCGTCCCCACCGGCGATCACCGACGAGTTCTTTGCCGACGATCCCGCCGCGACGGTGGGTGCTCATACGGTGGTCGCCCCCGATGGCCGGGGCGACATCAGCTGGGACGAATGGCTGCTCTCGAACCCGGATCACACAGATTGGGTCGCCGAACGATGGCTCGGTGGCGACCGCTCGCTCGGCTCGGTACCTGCATCGTTGCCGGCCACTCGCACCGACCTTCATCGGCTCGCCGCATATGTGATCGCTCCTGCTCGTCATGCCGCCACCGGCAAGTTCGGCCTCCGGTTCACCCACGGCGGATTCGGGACACCCTTCTTCGGCGCCGACCGTCAAATTCGGGTGCAGGGCGATCAGTTGATCGATCAGGTCGGCTCCGAGGTCAGGAACACCACGATCGAGTCGCTCGCCCGAGCAGCCGCCTTTCTCGACACGGCGATCGACCCCAGCACAGCGGCCGAGCACGACTCCCCTGCGCTCGGCGACGTCGATGAGTCGCTCACCGTGGACTCCGACGCCTGCAACTTCCTCGGTCGATGGTTCGGCATGGCCTTCGCGGCCCTCGAAGCGGTTCGGGCCGACGACGCATCGATCGACGCGTCGAGACCGCAGCTGTGGCCGGGCCACTTCGATCCAGCCATCGAAGTCGGCGACGTAGATCACCGGGCCAGCTACGGGGCTTCCCCTGGCGACCACTCGATCGACGAGCCATATCTTTACGTCAGTGCCTGGTGGCCGGACCGTTTGAACCTAGATCGCTCGAATCCGCTGTGGAACGCCACAGCGTTCACCGGGACAATGCTCAAGCTCTCAGATTTCGGTGACGGCGACCCGGTAGGGACGGCCGCCGACTTCTACCGGACCGCTCGCAACGCCCTCGGCCGCGCCTAGCTCTGGACCGAAGTCGACACCCTCGCGGCCTCGAGCTGCAATCATCCCACGGTGGACTTCAACCAACTCTTGCATCATCAACGTTCGGCTCAGCTGGCATTGATGCCCCCCGGTGCGAGCGTCTTTCTCAGCGCCGGTTGCTCCGGCCGTTGGTACTTCGATTGGATCGAGCGGCACTACGGCCCTGTCGACAGCCACATCGGGGTCGAGTTCTACTCACCCGAGCCCGATGACCTCCCGCCGAACGTTGAATGGATCGCCAACACGGTGGGCGACATGCACAGCGTCGAGAACCACAGTGTCGATCTGTTGTTCAGTGGGCAGAACATCGAGCACCTCTGGCTCAGCGACATGGTTGGGTTTTTGAGCGAAGCCCACCGTGTGCTTCGGCCCGGTGGACACCTGGTGATGGACAGCCCGAATCGGGTGCAGACGGCGGCCCTCAACTGGAGCCACCCGGAACACACCGTGGAGCTATCGGTAGCCGAGGCGATCACCGCCCTGGAGCTGGCTGGCTTCGAGCCCACCAGGACCGCTGGTCTGTGGCTGGTCGAGGATGGGGGCCGAAGCCTCTCGCTCGACGCCGCTGACGACAGCGACGTGCTGGTGCGGTCCATCACCAGCCTGGATCGGCCGGATGAGTCGCTCGTGTGGTGGATCGAGGCCACCCCGTCCGGGGTTCCCGACCTGAATGCCCTTCGGGAGTTCTTGCGAGCTGTGTTCGTCGAGCACTGGCCCGAACGCATGCAGCGCTTCATTCCCCATATCGCCACGGTGCTTCCCGGTTCAGGCGACCTCGTCAACGAATTGGAGCCATCGGTGGTCATGTTTGGGCCCTATGCCGCCCTGCCATGCGGGAGCTATCGCGTGACGATGTGCATCACCGGCATCGACAACGCGGTGTCCTCGCCCGGTTACGTAGATGTGATGGTCGGGGAAGAGGTTCTGGGTCAGACCTCGATCGACCCGCTGGTCGTTGATCAGACGGTGAAACCTGCGCTGAGCTTCGAACTGACCGAACCGATGAGCTTCGGCGTCCAGTTCCGGGTCTTTGCCAACGGCTCCGCTCGATTCCGAACCATGCCGAAGGTGCAATTCGAAGACCTCACCGAGCCCGATCGGGGCCCGACCTACGATCGGCGCTGCATCTAGCACGGTCGGGGACTTCGGACCCTGGCTCGCGGCGAAGCATCGAATCTAGATTTGTGGCTCCGAGGAGGTGACCTGCTGTGCTGACCTTCATGCTGTGGCTGATCGTGTTGATCGTGGCCTGGCCCCTGGCGATCCTTGCGCTGATCCTTTACCCCATCGTGTGGCTGATCGGTCTGCCGCTTCGTCTCGTGGGAATCTCGGTCAA
>JABDJU010000355.1 GCA_013003325.1 Acidimicrobiales bacterium | reverse complement strand
GTTGAGCAGTCGGCTGTGGTCGTGGCTCGTGCGCTGGAAGTTGGCCCGTTTTATGACCGCTGCCACCTTGGCCCGTACCACCGGAATCTGCTGAACCTGTCCCGAATACACCGTCGATGTGAACAGCCCGATGATCCTCCGTTCACCGGTCACGGTGCCGCTGGCATCGATCTCCTTGATCCCGATGTAGTCGAGGGGAACCGCTCGGTGGACAGTCGAGATGGCGTTGGCCTTTGTGAGGTTGAGCACCGTCGGTCGTCGCGCCAACAGCGCTGTCTCCGGCGGGGCCTCGCCCAGGTCTCGCGTGGTCGCCTCGGTCTGGCGTAGGGTGCCGAGCCCGGTGTCGGGGCGCGACACGATCTTCGGATTCGGTTCTTCGTCGACGAAGTCGTACTCCCGGTAGCCGACGAAGGTGAACGACCCGGCTTCCATCCAGCGCAGCAGCTCGGCCACCTCGACCGGATCGTTACCCACGGTCGCTTCGAATCGGGGTGATCCGGCACTGGCTTCTTGGGCCCAGCGGTCCATCTCGTCGGCGAGTTCGAGCACCGCCGACCGCATCGCCGGCCAGTCGTCGACGGCGGCGACGACATCGGCCATGACGCCGGAGATGTCGGATCGCAGCTCTTCGAGCTCCGCGGTCGGCGAAAGCCTGTCGATCTCCATGTGGAGCATCGATTCGACTTGATCGTCCGGGCCGGGAACGCCGACCTGGATCCGCCGGCCGCTCGAATCGCGCTGCACTCCGTACATGGGGTGGGCCAGCACGTGGACTTGCAGGCCGCGCCGTTCCACGAATGCCATCACCGAGTCGACGATGAACGGCATGTCACGAGAGACCACATCGATCACGGTGTGCCCACTGAACCAGCCGTCCTCGTCGCTGTCGGGGTTGTACACGCGCACCTGCACTTCGGAAGGCTGACGCACATCCGACAATTGGAAGTGACGCACGAGCGACGCGTAAAGATCGATCGGGTCCTTGTCGGTCAGCTCCTGGGGCGCGGTTCGGTGGAAGTAGTGGTGAAGGAGGCTTTCGCCGGGCGCCGCGATCCACTCGTGGCCACGCCGGCGAGCCAACTCAGCAGCAGCATCCAGCAGGGCATGCTTGACCTGATCCGCGTTATCGGGCATACGAACGAAGGTACTGCGACTGGTTCGGGTGCGCCCTAAACGGGCGTGAGCAGATCTTTGAGCCGGTGCTCAGTCCACCGTGCGGACGACCACGAGACAATCGGTGTCGAGCAGTTCGGCCACAGCGGGCTCGTCGAACCGAAGGCGATTCCCATTGAGGGCGGACCGGAAGCCGGATCCGGTTGAGCACAGGCGTCTGCTTCGCCACCTCGCCACGCTAGTCATTCGCCACCGAGGCGAGCGCGTCCAGCGCATCGATCACCGCCACGATGGCGGCGGTCGACCCGGTCGGCTTGAGGTCGCCGCGCATGTACTCGACGGCGAGATTGAGCGAACCCTCGGCCAGAGCCTCCACCTGGCTGGGCGAGAACGGCACCTCACATTCGGCCACGACGGCGGCCGGACCGACGACCCGACCGTCTTCGATCTGAACGGTCAGCAGTTCGGCCTTGCCCAGCATGAGCCTGGCACTCCCGTGTAGTCCGGTCGGCTCGCGGTCCTTCGACGCTTCGATCGCAGCATCGAGCCAGCCTTGGTCGACCTTCATCGTGGGCCCACCGCCTCGCTCACATCTGGCTCCCAGCGTTGACACCTTCGAGCAGATCGGTTTCGTACCGTCCGCTCCTGGCCCGGGACAGGGCCAGGATGTAATCCTCGAAGGGATAGGCCCGAGCGGCGTGCTCATCGGGCAGGCCGAACCAGAACTTCTCGTTCGGGTCGATCTGGGTGGCATGGGCGAGGAGCGCTCGGGACCGAACGCCGTAGAAGGGCTCGATCTCGATCTTGGTGGAGATCCTCTCATCCATGTCGGGGCGCTCCCACCATCGCTCATCGTAGGGACTCTCGAGACCCAGCTCGTCGTACATCGCCTGCCACGCATCGAGCCGGGCTCGGGTCCACATCGAGTAGTACAGCTTGAGCGGGGCCCACGGTTCGCCCGCATCCGGATACCAATCGCCGTCTCCGGCACGGTCGAAGGCCGGCAGCGAAATGTCGTGCACCATCAGATGATCCGGGTGCTGGTAGCCCTGCTGATCATCGGCATAGGTGATGATCACATGGGGCCGGAAACGGCGAATCTCGGCGACGAACCGGCCGACCGCCTCATCGAAGTCAGCCTGAGCGAAACAGCCCTCGTGCAGGTTGCCGTCGGTGTCGGGCATGCCCGAGTCCCGGTAACCCAGCATCACACACTCGGTGAAGCCGATCTCCTTCACCGACGTTTCGAGTTCGGCCATTCGAATCTGGTGCAGATTGGCCCGCACGTCGTCGCGATCCATGGCGGGGTTGAGAATGTCACCCTCCTCTCCCCCGGTGGCGCAGATCAGGCTGGCCTCGTGACCCATCGACACATACTTGGCGATCGTGGGTGCCCCCTTGGATGCTTCGTCGTCGGGATGGGCGTGGATGCACATGAGTCGAGCCACCGGGCAAGGATACCGACCGGTCCGGCCGGCGGGCCTACACCGATCCAGCGCGATCAAGTATCATTGGCCGATGGAAAGCTCGACGATCTGGGCCCTCTTGTGGTTGGCGGTAGCGGCCGGCTTTGGCGTCGGCGAGATCATGATCACGGGCACGATCTTCCTCCTCCCCCTCGCGGTCGGCGCGGTGGGGGCGTCGGTGGCGAGCTTCGCCGGAGCGTCGCTGCTGCTCAGCCTGCTCGTGTTCGTCCTCGTGTCCGGCGCCGGATTCGTGGTGCTCAAGCCCCTGATCACCAAACTCGACATCGATCTGCCCAACCCGAAAGGATTCGGGGCCAACCGCCTCGTGGGTCACCACGCCACCGTCATCCGTGCGATCGGAACCGGCGACGCCACCGGCCAGGTTCGGGTGGGCGGCGAGGTCTGGACCGCGGTCACCGAAGACGGCCAATCGCTGGAAGCGGGTGCCGCCGTGAAGATCCTCGAGGTCATCGGGAACCGAGTCGTCGTCGAACCCGACTACTACAGCGACTCGATGAAAGAACTCAACAAGTAGCCACACCCGATCGATACCCGTCACAGGAACCGACCCGGCTCGGTCGACGTTGGTCCATCAACTAGCGTCGAAGTGACGCGAAAGGAAGAAGTCTCATGGAGTTTCTGATTGGCATCGTGGTCCTCCTCGGTCTCATCACGTTGGTGGTCGTCGCCAGCGGGGTTCGGATCGTGCAGCCCTACCAGAAGGGCGTCGTAGAGCGGCTCGGCAAATACAAAGAGACCGTCGATCCGGGCCTCCGGATCATCGTCCCCTTCGTCGATCGGTTACGGGCGGTCGACATGCGAGAACAGGTCATCGACGTTCCGCCCCAGGAGGTCATCACCCAGGACAACGTGACCGCCGCGGTCGACGCCGTCGTGTATTTCGAGCCCACCGATCCCCAACGCCTCCTGTACAACATCTCCAATTTCCAGCTGGCGGTCACCAAGTTGGCTCAGACCAACCTCCGTAACGTGATCGGTGAGATGACCCTGGATGAGGCCTTCACGTCCCGTGAGCGAGTGAATTCGGCGCTTCGACAGATCCTCGACGATGCCACCGACAAGTGGGGCGTCCGGGTGGTTCGGGTCGAGATTCAGCGCATCGATCCGCCCGCCGACGTGATGCATGCGATGCACGAACAGATGAAAGCCGAACGAACCCGCCGTGCGGTTGTGACCGAGGCCGAGGGCTCCCGGGAGGCCGCCGTCACCCGAGCCGAGGGCGAGAAGGCGGCCGCCATCCTTTCCGCCGAGGGCCGCCGTCAGAAAGACATCCTCAACGCTCAGGGTGAAGCCGAAGCCACCCGGCTGCGGGCCGAGGCCGAACAATACCGTCAGTCGGTGGTAGCCGAGGGCGAGGCCGACGCCATCGACCGGGTCTACCGAGCCATTCAGGACGCCGGCACCGACGACCGCGTCATCGCAGTGAAGTATCTGGAGACCATGGCCCAAATGGCAAACGGCCGAGCCACGAAAATTTTCCTCCCCGCCGACATGAGCTCGGCCATGGGGGCTATCGGAGGCATCAGCGAGATGGTCCGCGAGGCAGCATCAGAGCCCAAGCCGCCGGCTTCGGCTCGCCGCGAACCGCGGCCCTTGCCCGATCCCCCGAAGATCGACGACATGGCGACGATCGAACATGAGGCGCGTGCCGCGGTCGAAGCAGCCAAGGCCGAAATCGAGTCCTCGGCACCGCCGCCCCCACGCATGACCCCTCCTGCCCCCGGGGCCTGATCGTTCAGTCGGCCGCAGCGAGCGGCTCCAATTCGATCTCACCGGTGTCTTCGTCCTCGACCAGACGCCAACCGGCCATCTCCGCCAGAGCTTCCTGACCCTCCTCGGGCCCGGTGGCGAGGATGTGATCGCCGGCCTTTAGCTTGGCGATCCCGCGAGGACGGTACTGATATCGATCGTCGCGTTCGATGGCGAGTACCACGTAGCCGGGCTCGACCGGGAGGTTGAGTGCCTCCAGCGAGGCGCCGTCCATGGCGCTTCGACTGCCGATCGGAAGCCGCAAGAACACATCGTCGGCGTCACCCAGCGCCATTCCCAGTACGGGGTGAAGCTCGGTGCTCTTCTCCACCAACCACACCATCTGCTGGGCTTGGTCGCCGATGTCTTCGGCGGCTCGGCCGAGCTGGAGCAAGCCCCGGAGCTGAGCGGCGTCGCCGGCGTAGCCACCGGCGGCTCTCAGGACCCACAGCTCGAGCCGGTTGTTCATCTCGTCGAGCCGGTCCTCGAGGTGACGCACCTCGGCTGCAAGGCTTCGGTCCTGGAGCACCAAGGTCGAATAGGCGAGGCCGACCGCGACCTCGGACAGGTCCTTCATTTCCACCAGGGTGTCGATCGCCCGGTCGAGATCGGTGAGAGCGCCCGACTCGTCGAGGTCCGGTGCCCGCCAGAGGGGAGCTCCGGCAAGCTCTCGGAGGTTGGGGATGGCGTCGGGCGAGCCCCGCAGGATCAGCACGTCGTCGGCGATCAATACGAAGTCTCCCTTCGGATCGACGATCCAATCCCGTTCGCGTCGCACCTCCATGACC
>JABDJU010000353.1 GCA_013003325.1 Acidimicrobiales bacterium | reverse complement strand
CGACGGCGTCGACCGGTCCGATTCGTTCGTGTGGAACCTGCACAAGATGATGGGGATGACCCAGCAATGCACCGCACTTCTGGTCCGAGAGCCCGGGCGCTTGGAAGAGTGCTTTGCCCTGCGAGCCGACTACCTCTTCCAGCCCGACAAGCTCCATACCGAGTACGACTCGGGCGACCGCACGTTCCAGTGCGCCCGGCGCATCGATGTCTTGAAGCTGTGGTTGGCGTGGAAGCATCACGGCGACTCCGGCTTCGCAACCCGCATCGACCATGCCGTGGCCATGGCCGAGCACGCTGCCCGACGAATCGACGCGTCCGATGGCGAATTCCAACGGGTCGCCGGCACCTTCAGCAACGTCGTATTCGGGTGGGTCCCGCCGCACCTGCGGCCCCTCGACCTGTCACCGGCGGCGATTGCCGAGCTGGCGCCTGAGGTACACGCCGAGCTCCATGCTCTGGCCCCGAGGATCAAGGCCCGCATGCAAACCGAGGGCGCCGCCATGATTGGCTTTCAACCCATCGGGGGCCTGAACACCTTCCGACTGCTCTTCATGAACCCCGAGGTCGATACAGACGACGTCGACGCCATGCTCGACAGGGTCTCGGAGTACGGCCACGATCTGGTCGAGGGGTGAGGAGCAAACGATGGCGATCTCGTACCTGAAGCGACGGTCGGATGCGGCGACCGAGCACGACGCCGAGGTCGCCGATGCGGTGAGGGCGATGCTGGCCATTTTACGAGAGGGCGGGGAGCAAGAGGCCAAGACCCTCGCTCGCCAGTTCGACGGCTGGGATGGTCCGATCGTTGTGGATCAGGACGCCGTGCAGGCGGCCAGGCGGTCCCTTGCCCCGACATTGCTCGACGACATCGAGACGGCCCACGGACACATCCGCACGTTCGCCCTCGCCCAGCGGTCATCGCTACGACCCTTCGAAATCGAGGTGAGCCCCGGTCTGCGGGCTGGACACCGGTTGGTGCCGGTGAACGTGTCAGGCTGCTACGTGCCGGCGGGCCGGTTCGCCCACATCGCGTCGGCGCTCATGAGCATCACCACCTCCAGGGTCGCAGGCGTCGACACCGTCGTGGTCGCGTCACCGGCCCGCGCCGACCGGGGCGGTGTGCATCCGGCGATCCTCGCTGCCGCCGATATCGCAGGGGCCGACATCATCCTCGGTCTCGGCGGGGTGCAAGCGGTCGCCTCCCTTGCCTTTGGGCTCTTCACCGACCGCCCGGCCGACATCATCGTCGGCCCCGGCAATTCCTATGTCGCAGAAGCTAAGCGGCAGCTCTTCGGAGAGGTCGGAATCGACGTGATCGCCGGCCCGACCGAATCGATGATCGTGGCCGACTCCACCGCCGACCCGCACCGTGTCGCCACCGATCTGGTGGGCCAGGCCGAACACGGACCCGACTCGCCGGTGTGGTTGGTTGCCACATCGGTTGAACTCGCCACCGACGTGGCCCGACGAGTCCCTGAACTGGCGGCCGACCTTCCCGGCGAAGCCCGCCAGTCGGCGCTGACCGCCTGGGAGCAGCACGGCGAGGTCATCGTTGCCGAATCTCGCGATGAAGCAGCCGAGGTATGCGACGACTACGCCCCCGAGCACCTTCAGGTGATGGCAGCCGACCTCCCGTGGTGGCACCAGCGCCTCAGCAACTACGGCTCGCTCTTCCTCGGTGAAGAAGCGACCGTAACCTTCGGTGACAAGAGCGCCGGCCCCAATCACATCCTGCCCACACGGCGTGCCGCCCGGTACACCGGTGGGCTCAACGTCTTGAAGTTCGTCAAACAGCTCACCTACCAGCAGCTCACCCCGGCTGCTGCTGAGCGGCAAGGCCGACTCGCCGCCCGACTCTCCCGATACGAGGGAATGGAGGGGCATGCCCGTTCAGCCGATCTTCGCTCCGAACCGAGCGGCCTCGACGCCGGTGCTGCCGACCCCCAGAAGGTGGACATCGACTTCACCGGCCAGGAACCGCTTCCTCCCGCTGCGATCGGCCGAGTCGACGAACTGCTGTTATCGGGAAAGCTCTTCCGCTACGGCGAGGCCGGCGCTGATCAGGCGGACGTGGCGCTGCTCGAAGCCGAATTCGCCGAGCTCATCGGCCGTGAATACTGCGTTGCTTTCAACAGCTGCGGTGCGGCGCTGGCGGCGGCGCTCATCGCGGCCGGTGTGGAGCGGGATGACAAGGTGCTCATGAACGCCTTCACCCTCGCGCCGGTGCCGGGGGCGATCGCCCATGCTGGGGCCGAGCCCGTCTTTGTTGATATCACCGGCGACTACCACATCGATCTCGACGACCTGCGCCGTCAACACGCCGTCACCGGGGCAGGCTGGTTGTTGTTGTCGTACATGCGAGGCCACGTCCCGAATCTCGACGACGTGATGCATGTGTGCGACGAGCTCGGCGTGACCGTGATCGAAGACTGCGCCCACACGATGGGGGCCGCCTGGGACGGCAGATCCACGGGGACCTTCGGGCTCGCCGGCTGTTTCAGCACCCAGACGTTCAAACACGTGAACTCCGGCGAAGGGGGACTGCTCGTCTGCGACGACGAAGACCTTGCGGCCAAAGCCACGCTGCTTTCGGGTTCGTACATGCTGTATGAACAGCACGGGGCCCGCCCGGCCAACGACGTGTTCGAACGGCACCGCCTCACAACCCCCAACTTCTCCATGCGTATGAGCGCGCTCGGCGCCGCACTCGTGCGCCCCCAGCTGCCGTTGCTCGAAACCCGGGCTGTTGCCTGGAACGAGCGCTATACCCAACTCGCTGAGTTGTTTCGCAGGATCGTCGGTATACGGGTTCCCGAGCGTGACCCCTGCGAACACTTCGTCGGATCGTCGATCCAGTTCAACGTCGACACGCCAGACGTCGCCGCATTCGTCGATCGCGCCGCAGCTCTCGGCGTCTCGCTGAAATGGTTCGGTGCCAAGGAGCCGATCGGCTTCACCAGCCGATTCGATCATTGGCGCTATGCCCCCGAGCATTCCGCACCCAAGGCCGCCGAGGTGTTGGCAACGTTGATCGACATGCGAATACCCCTGTCGATGACCTCCGCTCAGGCCGCTCAGATCGCCGACGCCCTCGCTATCGCCATGAAAGGCTGACCCGATGGCAGACTGCGATTCCCGCTCCGCACAGAAAGAAGTCGTCCACACCATGAAGACCTTCCCGTCGACGAACACCGACCGCACGGCGGCATGGAGGCGCATCGATGGCTAGTCATTCGAAAGCAAGCGTCCTCGAGACGATCCGTCACGACGGCATCGTGCCGGTCTTTCACGATGCCGATCCGACAACCTGCACCGAGGTGGCCGCTCGCGTCGTCGCCGGCGGACTGTCCACCCTGGAGTTCACCAACCGGGGCGACGGTGCCATGGGTCGGTTCCAGCATCTTCTGCAATGGGCGTCGATGAACCACCGCGGCCTGGTGCTCGGCGTCGGCTCAATCGTCGATCCGGGAACGGCGGCCCACGCCATCGACCTCGGCGCCAACTTCGTGTTCGCCCCCTCGTTCTCAGCTGAGGTGGCGACCGTGTGCAACCGACGGAACATCCCCTACGTGCCCGGTTGTGGAACCGTGACCGAAGTACAGCGGGCCTACGAGGCGGGCTGCGACATCGTCAAGCTGTTCCCGGCCGGCCAGCTCGGAGGACCCGCTTTCCTCAAGGCCCTTCGGGCGCCCTGCCCATGGGTCCAGGCCATCCCAACCGGTGGCGTCGAGCCGACCGAAGCGTCCCTTGGCGCCTGGTACGGTGCGGGTGCCGCGGCGGTGGGTATTGGGTCCAAGCTGTTGCCCTCAGCAATGGTCACCTCCGGCGATTGGGCCGGCCTCGAGTCGTCGGTCGCCGACGCCGTCGCTGCTGTCGCCGCGGCGCGTGGCACGGCCGACTGAAAGGGAACGTCTCATGAGTCTCTCGATCAAATCAGCCGACGACTGCCGGTGGGATTGCCTGAGCCTTGGCGAGGTCATGTTGCGTCTCGACCCTGGCTTCGGTCGGGTGCGCACCGCCCGCACGTTCACCGCACGCGAAGGGGGCGGCGAATACAACGTCTCAAGGGCATTGCGCAAGGTTTTTGGCAAGCGCACGGCCATCGTGACCGCGCTCGTCGACAACGAGGTCGGTCATCTCGTCGAGGATCTGATGATGACCGGCGGGGTGGACCTCCGGCATGTGAAGTGGGTTCCTCACGACGGCATCGGGCGCTCTGCACGGGTAGGCCTAAACTTCACCGAGAAGGGCTACGGACCTCGTGCCGCGCTAGGAGTGTCCGACCGCGCCAACACAGCGGTCTCCCAGTTGGTTCCAGGCGACATCGACTGGCATCGGATCTTCGAGGTCGAAGGGGTTCGGTGGATGCACACCGGCGGGATCTTTGCTGCGCTGTCCGAGACCACAGCCGAGGTCGCTCTCGAGGCAATGCAGGCCGCCAAGGCCGCGGGCACGATCATCTCCTATGACCTCAACTACCGAGCATCGCTCTGGCAGCCCCATGGAGGTCAGCCGGCGGCGGTTGAGGTGAACCGGCGCTTGGCCGCATATGTCGACGTAATGATCGGCAACGAGGAAGACTTCAGCGCAGCCCTGGGCTTCGAAGTCGAGGACCTCGACCAAGACATCTCCAAGATCGATCCGTCGAACTTCAAAGCGATGATCTCCGATGTCATCGAGGCGTTTCCGAACTTCGCCGTCGTCGCCACTACGCTTCGAAATGCTAGGACCGCCGGGTTCAACGACTGGGGCGCGGTGCTCTACACCGCAGGCGAGTTCTACGAGGCTCGCATGCGCGAGAACCTGGAGATCTACGACCGGGTCGGCGGCGGTGACGGGTTTGCGACCGGGATGATCTGGAGCTTCCTCCAAGACAAATCGCCCGAGGAGGCGGTCGAGATCGGGGCGACCCACGGCGCGCTGACGATGAGCACGCCGGGAGACACGTCGATGGTGACCGAGGCCGAAGTGCTTCGGGCCGTCGGCGCCAAGAGCGCACGAGTGGTGCGCTGAGGCTCCTCGCGATGGGCCGGATGAACGCGACCCGACTGGCCGGGGCTAACTGGGAAGAGCGGCGGCGTGGACCGAGAGCTTCTGGAGGATGCGGTCGAGCTGCTGTCGTTCGGCCGCCGTCAGGGGGGCGAGGATCTGCTCTTGTCGATCGGCCAACCGGGCCGAGATCTTGTCGTGGAGCCTCCGGCCCGCGGGCGTGATGGTGAGGAGTGCTTGGCGGCCGTCGTTGGGGTCCGGTGCCCGGTCGAGGTATCCGACATCGAGCATGCGATGCACGGCTCGAGAGATCGAGTTGCGGGGCCGGCGTGTCAGTCTCGATACCTCCTGGGCGCTCAGGATTGGGTAGTGGGCAAGGCACATGAGCAGGTGGTACTCAGCTCGGATGATGCCGAAGTCCTTGCGGATTTGCTCATAGGTCGGGACGATGACGGCGTTGGTCAAATACGACATCCGATAGCTGTCGCGAAACTCGATCGTGTCGAAGATGCTGGTTGGATCGGGTTCTTGCATGGCTACACGCTACGCCCTAGCCTGGAGACAGATTGTTCCGTTTGGAACAACTTTTGGGGAGTCTCAGTCGAAGGGTCGGTGACCATGCCAGAAGTCTTTCCGCACACCAACCTTCGCCGCTCGCCCTACTACGAGGCAACGATTGCCGACGGTGTGACCTTGGTTCATCCCTACAACCGGATGCTCCTGCCGCTCGGTTACGGCGACCCCGAGGCTGAGTACCGCCGGCTGGTTGAAGGCGTCTCGATGTGGGACGTGGCGGCCGAACGGCAGGTTCAGCTGAAGGGACCGGATGCGGCGCAGCTCGCACAAATCCTGTGCACGCGAGACCTGACCTCCTGTGTGGCAGGTCAAGGCAAGTATGTGGCTGTCTGTAACCATGCCGGCACGATCATCAACGATCCGATCGTGCTCAAGATCGACGACGACTGCTTCTGGTTTTCCATCGCCGACTCCGACCTGCGCCTGTGGGCCAACTGTGTGGCCGGCGAGCGGGGCTTGAATGTCGAGATCTCGGAGCCAGACGTGTCCCCCCTCGCGGTGCAAGGACCGCTAGCGGACGATGTTGTCGCAGCGATCTTCGGCGACTGGGTCCGAAACCTGCGGCACTTTTGGTTCCGTGACGCCGAGATCGACGGTATCCCGCTGAGGGTGGCCCGATCGGGGTGGTCGAAACAGGGCGGCTTCGAGCTGTATCTGATGGATGGCTCCCGCGGCCTCGATCTCTGGAACATCGTGAAGGAGGCTGGCAAGCCGTGGGAGATCGCCGCCGGATACCCCAACCCGAGCGAGCGGATCGAGAGCGGACTGCTCTCGTGGGGTGGCGACGTCGATGAACACACCAACCCCTTCGAGGTGCGGCTGGGCCGATTCGTCGACCTCGACGTACCCGACGACGTGATCGGGATCGAAGCGCTTCGCACCCTTGCGACCGGGGGTCCCAGACGCCACCAGCTGGGCGTCGTGCTTCGAGGTGACGAGCCTCGGCCGGGACATAATCGGTGGTACGACATCGAAAAGAACGGAATCAAGGTCGGCGACATGACCAACGGCGTGTGGAGCTTCAAGCTTCGGCGCAACATCGGATTCGGCCTGGTATCGGTCGAATGCCAGACCGGCGACGACGTACAGGTTCGCAAAGGCGACGAATTGATCGACGCCCGGCTCACGGCCATTCCGTTCCGCGAGGAAGATCGATGACCGACAGAAAGCCCAAACTGACCGTGCCCGACCTGGCCAAGAAAAAGGCAGCAGGGGAGAGGCTGTCGATGGTGGCCATCGCCGACTACATGACCGCCAGCTGGGCGTATCGCGCCGGTATCGACATCGTGGGTGTCGGCGACAGCATGGGGATGACCATGTACGGCCACGAGAACACACTCGAATGCACCGTCGAGCAGATGATCGACCACACCAAGGCGGTTCGCAGAGGCGCACCCGACACCTTCTGCATCACAGCGATGCCCTACGGCTCCTATGCCACCGAGGAGATCGCCGTCGTCAACGCCCTTCGCATGATGAAGGAGTCGGGCACCGATGCACTCAAGCTTCAGGGAGGCCGCGACAAGTTCTCGATCATCAAGGCCGTTGCCGACGCTGGCGTGCCGATCATGGGACACGTCGGGCTGATCCCGCATCAGGTCCACCGGATGGGTGGGTTCAAGACCCAGGGGCGGACCGCTTCCGCAGCTCTGGAGATCATCGACAACGCCCGGGCCATCGAGCAGGCGGGCGGCATCGGCATGGAGATCGAAGCTGTGCCCCGCGAAGTCGGCAAGGCGGTCGACGATGCGGTGTCCATCTTCACCTTCTCGATCGGTGCCGGATCGTCGGCGACCGGCCAGCTCCTCAATGCCTACGACCTGATCGGTTCCTTCGACACGTTCAAGCCGAAGTTCGCCAAGCGTTATGGCAACGTGAACGAGGTCGCCACGAAGGCGCTCGCCGCCTACGTTGCCGATGTGGCGGCCGGTGCGTTTCCCGACGACGAACACAGCTACGGAATGGACCCGGATGAAGCGGCTGCTCTAGCGGCCGCGTTGGAGGAAGAGTCATGAGTCAGCGGATTAGCAACGGATTCCTCGGCGACAACTACCCGCGCAACATGTGGTGGGTGGCGGCCCGGGCCGACGAGATCACCACCACGCCGATGGAGCGTTGGATCCTCGAGATGCCCGTCGTCTTGTACCGGACCGAAGACGGGACGCCGGTGGCGCTCGACGACCGGTGCCCCCATCGATGGGCGCCGCTGTCGGAGGGCCGGGTCGAGGGCGATCAGATCGTCTGCCCGTACCACGGGATGCGCTTCGGCAGCGACGGCGGCTGCCAGCTGGTTCCGACTCAGAGCAACGTGCCGGCCGGCAGTGACATTGCCAGCTATCCGTTGCGAGAGAGCGGAGCGTTCGTGTGGATCTGGATGGGTGATCCGGCCGAGGTAGAGCACCACGAACCGCCCATCGACATGAGCTACACCGCTGATCCCGATAGGTCGGTGGTGATGGGCTACTACGACGTCGCATGCAACTGGGTGTTGATCCGTGAGAACGTGCTCGACCTCACCCACTTGCCCCATCTGCACGCCACCACGTTCAAACAGAACGATTGGGATTCGATCCCCAAGTCGTCGATCGATGGTGATGTGATCACCTATCGCCAGTCGTTCGACCCCGCACCACTCAGTCCGCTGTTCTGCCACGCGATGGGATTCAGCGAAACCAAGCCGGTGGCTCGCACCCAGGTTGGAACCATGCCGTCGCTCGCCGTGTCGTTCTCCGACTGGCACGTCACCGACCCCGAGCCTGAACCAGAGGCTCGTTCGGAGTTTCTGATGCGGGGATGCCACATTGTGACGCCGGGCTTGCGGGGTCGAACGCACTACTACTGGGCGGCCGCCTTCGACATCGCCAACGTCCCCGACGATGCTATTGAGATGTCCAGACGCAACGTCGTTCAGGCCTTCGATGAGGACAAACATCTGCTGGAGCGCCTGCAGGAGCAGGTAGCTCTCGACCCGCGCCGCGAGACCGCCGTGGAGATCGGCCTAGCCGCCGACGGTGCAGGGTTGCGGGTGCGTCAGGTACTCAACCGCAAGCTAGAAGCCGAGGGACGACAGCTCGCCTGACGTTCGCAGCCGAGTCCGCCTGGCGTCGGGTGCTCGCACCCTCATCCGCTGAAGAGGAGGGCACCGGTGAGGAAGAGAGCGAATGCGCCGACGGCCACGGACGCGAGAGATGTGTTCCGAGGTTTGGAGCCCTCGGCCAACACGATCGCTAACACTGCGCCCAGCATTATCGCGATCGCTGCTCCGATCAGCGCAAGCGGAACCCCGATTCGAAACGCAAGCGAGTCGGTATCGCCGGCGCCTTGCCCGGCCAGACCAGGCAGCAAGCCGCCGAATACCCCGACGATCGCGGCTCCCAGCGCGGCGCGGGAAAGCCAAACGAGGAGTGCAGGCTCGCCGGTCTGGTCCCGCTCGTCAGTTGACTGGACGGGCCCTGACTGCGTTGGCTGCCGACCGCTCATGTGGTGAGCATCGTCGGGAGGTGACTCCGTGCATAGGGTCGGAGGTCCGGCTCCTGAGCGACGCGTTCCAGCCGCGGTCTTCCTGCACGGCGGTGGAGGCAATGTGGGCTTGGCCCGGGACGTAGGGCTCTACACCGCAACATCGAATCGGGGCAGGCTTCGTTGTGAAGTTCTCGAGGCGGCGATGATCGGCTATTCGAGCGCGCCACCCAAGTCGTCGAAGGAGTCCCGACAATGGTCAAATCAGTGAAGCCAACAGCGTCGAGCCCGCCGCAGGCGGCGAAACAGCCGAGCACCAACCGGTCTCCGGCCGAGGTGCAGGATCGGCGGTTGATCCAGTGGGGTGGGATCGCGGGTCTGGCCGGCGTTGCGGCCTTTATCGGCACCGTGGCAGTGGTGGTCGGTCTCGGTCTCCCCGCCGCCGACGACCCCGAAACGCTCACCGACTTCGCCAACATCGAGGGAGGTCGAATCGCCGAGCACTTCTTCTATCTCGCTGCCCTCATCCTCTTCGCCCTACACCTGCTCGTCCTGCATCGGCTGCTCCGGCCGGCGCACACCGCCGCTGCCCTGTTCGGCACGGCGATAGCCGAGATCGGCCTTGTGATCATGGCGGCAAGCTCGGTACTGCACGTGTCGACCGCGCCAATGGCCGATCTCTACACGGCCTCCGACACCCCGCCTGAAGATCTGGCGGCGATCGAGTATGCGTGGCATGGCGCTCAGAGCATCTTCGACACGATGCTCGCCACCGGGGTTCTTCTCGTGCCGATCGGAATCATCCTGCTGGGGGTCGCCATGTGGATCGCCCCTGGGTTCGGCGTCCGTCTCGGCCTGGTTGCGATGGTCCTCGGCGTGGCTGGGTTGATCGGAGCTGCCTGGGAGATTGTCGACACCGCGTCGGACGTCTCTGCGGCTGCCGTTCTCTCGATCGTCGTATTCCACCTGATCTCCGGTTGGCGAACCCTGAAGCTCAGCAACGAAACCCGCATCGACCTGTCCACGATCGAACGACCAGGCTGACCCCTACCGTTCGAAACCCAGACGTTCCTGTTCATCACGGATGTAGGCGATAACCCGTTCGATCTGGTCGTCGGTGATGTCCTCGATCACGGGCATGTTACCGAAGTTCCAGTGGTGCTGCGAGGCACCGTTGCGAATGGCGAAGCGATACGCATTGTCGCCGTGGTGGTTGGGTTCGTACACGATCGAGAGCTGCGATGGGCCTCTATCGGTTCCACGGAGGTCTTCGCCGTGGCATGAGGCGCACCGCGCTTGGTACACGGCGGCGCCGTCGGCGTCCGAAGCAAGTGGAGCGACGGGCACGGCAGCGGGATCATCGGAGGAACATGCTGCGACCGACAACGTGAGCCCGAGCATGCCTGCGCCCAAGATCCTCATGTTCATGTCGACGATGCGCCGATCAGCAACGCAGTCACTACGGCGACCGCAACGAGGGCCAGCGCTTCGAGGGACACAACAATGCGGAACCGATCAATGGTCGCCGGATCATTCGGCGCTCGATCAAGCGCCGGAACGATGACCTGATGGTTGTAGCCTCCGCCGGCAGCGGCGACCGCCACCAGTCCGATCTTGAGGGCGAGTAGTCGGCCCCACTCGGTAGACCACAGCGCAGCGGGGGAGTCGAGAATCACCACCGACAGAGCTACCCCGGCGAGGCCGGCGGTGACCAGTGCTCCCGTCGCAATCACGGAGAATCGAGCGGCCAAAGCGTAGACATCAGTGTTGACTCCACGGCGACGACGCCGCCACACCACGTAGGCCAGCATTGCGACGCCGCCGGCCCATGTTGCCGCGGCTACCACATGGACCAGGTTCACCGCGGCGTGGAACCAGCGGGGACCCTCCGACACCGTATGCCCATCGAACATGAAGGAGGCCGAAACGAACGCGATACCGATCAAGGCGCCGATTGCTGCTCCGACATCCCAGGTGTGGTCGGACGGGTTGATGAACCGGCGTTGACCCGCCCGGCCCTGTCTTGGTGTGCCAGCAGGAACATGAGCTGCGGTGGTAGCCAGCGATGTCTTCGTGGTGATCAGTCCGCCGCCGATGAGCCCGAGACCGATCGCCAAACCGGCCGACGTCCAGAGCGCGTTGCCAATCGAAGATGGTGACCAGACCCCGGACCATCCGCCGGCGAACTCTGCAACGTGGGTGAGAGCATCC
>JABDJU010000337.1 GCA_013003325.1 Acidimicrobiales bacterium | reverse complement strand
CATCGGGAACACAGACGAGCTGGACCCGGCACCGCCGCTCGTCGGCCAGAAAGTCGAGCGCGGCGTTGGCCTGGCTGTGGACCGGTCCGCCCAGGCTGGCCCGGGCCAGGCCGGCCGGGGTACGCAGAAACGAGATCGCATGGCCGGCGGCGGGGCCGTCTACCACCACCAGGTCGGCCTCGCCACGATCGGCGATCTGACGAATCTTTCCCAGCGCCATCAGGTCACGGAGACCTACCGCCGCGGTGGTGACCACATCGATGATGCCCGAATGGCTCAGCCGGCCGGTAAGGCGGTCGAGGCCATGGGCACCGAGGTAGTCGAGCAGCGCCTCGTCCGGCGTAATCCGTCGACCCCAAACTCGGCCGTGTCCGTCCGGGTCGCTCCACAGCAGCGACGGTTCAAACGCCGTCGGGTCAGCGTCGAACAGGGAAGCGAGATGACTCTGCCCCTCCAACTCGATCAGGTGAACATTGGCACCGGTCCGGGCGGCCGCGAGTGCCACGGTTGCGCCTACCGTTGTCTTTCCGACCCCGCCCTTGCCCGCCACGATCAGGACACCAGATGCCCCGACCACGTTCTCGACACTCATTGCTCGTCAGGCTAGCGGCGGCGTTGTTGGTGCTGTCCGGTCTCAGCGCCCTCGGTTCGACCGCGGCCGCCGCTCAGAACTCCTCGGGTGACCGCAGCGAGGTGCGCATCGTCGAGGTATCTGGGCTACTCGATGCGGTCCTGGTCGACTTCCTCATCTCCGAGATCGACCGGGCTGAGACCCAGGGGGCGCTCGCGGTGGTCCTCCAGGTCGACTCGCTCGGATCGGTGGTCGACAACAAGCGATTCGTCGAGCTGGCCCGACGCTTGCGGGACTCCGAAGTGCAAACCGCATTCTGGGTCGGACCCAGCGGCAGCGCCGCCGAAGGAGGAACGGCCGAACTGTCGTCGGTGGTCGACATCGTGGGCATCGCTGGGGGTTCTCGGATCGGAAACAGCGGGCCGACCCGTCTCCCCGACGAGTTCGGTCCTGCCTTCGGCTCCGCCACCGAACGGCTGCGCGATCAGGTGATCAGCGCAGACGAAGCGATGGAGCTCGGGATCGCCGACACACCGGACCCGACGCTGGTAACTGAGGTTCCGCTCGGCGGCGTCGGCGACGATCCGCTGATCGCCATCCAGTCGACCCTGCCCACCTTCCTGGTGGCTCTCGACGGGTACGACCTGATTCAGAACGCAAACGGCGACACGGTCCCCAGCGTCACCCAGGAGTTTCTCAAGCTGCCGATCACCAGTCAGCTCTTTCACACCGTCGCCAGCCCCGAGATCACCTACCTGTTCTTCACCGGTGGTCTGGCGCTCCTGCTGTTCGAGCTCTTCACCGCGGGGGTGGGGATCGCAGGGCTGGTAGGCCTCGGAATGACCCTGGCCGGCACCTATGGGTTGGCCCAGCTCCCGTTCCGAACATTGGGCCTGCTCTGCCTGGTCCTCGCCTTTCTGGCGATGGCTGTCGACGTGCAGACCAATCTGCCCCGTGGGTACACCGTCGTCGGCATCGCCCTCTTCGTGGCCGGGACGTTCCTCATTTGGGATGGGGTCACGATGAGTTGGGTCACCGGCGGGGTTGGCATCATCGGCGCAGTTCTGTACGCCTATATGGGAATGCCCACCATGGTTCGAACCCGATTCTCCAGTCCGGTGATCGGTAGACGATGGATGATCGGCTCGACCGGAACAACCCTGCGCGACCTCGCCGACGACGAGTTCGGCGAAGTGCAGCTCGGCGATGCCAAGTGGTCCGCCACCGCCCTCCGGGGGTCGATCCCGGCTGGCGAGGCTGTCGAGGTCGTGCAGACCAGAGGGGTACACCTCGTGGTCGACCGCGTCCCGGCGGTCTGACGATTGGGCCGGCCAGGACAAAACGACGAAATGCACATTTAGAACGCGCGTATTGTGTTGTTCGTCACATCCCGGGTAGCGTTCTCTTTCACAAATGAAGGGGGGTGCGGACATGTCCGCCGTTACATCGGTTGCAACGACGCAACTCAAGGGCCCATCGGGTGACAGGTTCTGGTCCAAGGCCGCATGCAGGGGACCGCATCACGAAATATTCTTTCCGCCGTCGATTTCGGAGACGAGGCGGTCGAAACGGCGACGCGAGGCTCGGGCCAAGGAGATCTGTTCGACGTGCCCGATCCAGCCGAGTTGTCTCGCGACCGCCCTCGGTCGCAACGAACAGCACGGCATCTGGGGCGGTCACACCGCCAAGGAGCGCCGCCTGCTGCTGATGAACTGATCGAGACCCGACCATTAGAGCCGGGGCCCGGCGATCCGGTAGTCCCCTCGCCGTCTGGTCTGCCCGTTTCGATCGAAGTGGGCGAGGAGGGCCAGCACGTACTTCCGGCTCGTCCCGAGCATGTCGCGAACGTCGGCCACGGTGACACCCTCGGCATGGTCGGCCAGGTGTCGGCTGAGCAGGGTGGCCGCCGACTCGACGGCGGCGGTGCTGAAGTAGATTCCTTCAGACTCGACCACCAATCCCTGCTTCACCATGGCCCGCACCTGAGCCCGATCGACACCCTCGGGAGAGGGAGGCTGGAACCGGTCCCGGTCGAGAGCGGCGATCCACGGATGATCAGCGAACTCCGAAACCGCGGTGCCGATCGTGACCCGGCCGTCGGTCACCACGATGTCCGCATGCAGGTCGACCACGGCTCTCTCGCGATCGTCGAGCAACGCCACGTCGAAGCCCAGGTCACCGGCCGACTCGACCCGTTCACGAATCGAGTTCTCGGTGGCGCTCAACGCCGCATCACTGACCAGCCATCGGCCTACGTTCGGTTCTCGGTCTAGGCCGGTCAGCCGGGAGAACAACTCCGCGTCGACCCACCCCCGATCGGCGATGACCCGGTCGGGATCGCCGTCTGGATGAGCACTCTTGGCCGGCACGACCGGGTCGATGTCGAGGAACCGGCCCCCGCCGATGGTCTGGGATCGCCCTGATTCCCGGAGGATGAACCGGTCTCCCGGAAGGGCCGGGACCGACCGGTCGAGAAACAGGCGCACGGTTCCGGTGGCTCCCGGTTCCAATCGGTCGATCCCGCCCAGCACGCGCAGTCGGGTCGAGAACTCGCCCGAGCCGATGTAGGTGAGGAACGCACCGCGCCTCGAGAGGGGTCCTTCGAGCTGGGGGAGCACCTTGATCTCAGCGTCGATGATCGATGCGGAATGCCACCGATCGGGGTGAACCAAGACATCCCCACGCGCCACGTTGGCATGACCGATTCCGCCGAGGTTGATGGCGACCCGGTTGCCCGGCTTGATCTTGGCGACCGAGCGATTGTGGGTTTGCAGACCTCTGATGCGGCCCCGCTCCATCGTGGGGACCACGGTGATGTGATCGCCCTCGGCCAGCTCGCCGTCGGTCAGGGTTCCCGTGACCACGGTGCCGGTCCCGGTGGGGGAAAACGACCGGTCGACCCACAGTCGGGGGGTCCTGCGGTTGGGAGCGTTCCCGACCGCATCGTGCAGCTCGGCCAATGCCGCCGTCAACCGGTCGATACCGGAGCCGGTGACAGCCGAGACCGGTACGATCGGCGCTCCTTGGGCGAACGAGCCCTCGATGTGATCCTCGACGTCGATCATGGCGAGCTCGAGCAGCTCGTCATCAACCAGATCGGCCATGGTGAGAGCCAGCACCGCATGTTCGATGCCGAGCAGATCGAGGATGCGCAGGTGTTCCTCGCTCTGAGGTTTCCATCCTTCGGTGGCGGACACGACGAAGAGGACACCTTGCACCGCGCCGACGCCGGCCAACATGTTGCGGAGGAACCGAACGTGCCCCGGTACGTCGATGAACGAGAGCGAACGTTTGCGGCTGAGGGCCAGGCTGGCAAAACCTAGGTCGATGGTGAGCCCCCGCTTCTTCTCTTCGGCCAACCGATCGGGGTCGGTCCCGGTCAGCGCTCGCACCAACGTCGACTTGCCGTGGTCGACGTGACCGGCCGTAGCGACAACGGTCATGCCGCTCCACCGACGGCGTCGGCCAGACCCCGCACGAGTTCGGCATCATCTGCGGGGTTCACCGAACGTAGGTCGCACACGGTGACGCCGGCATCGATCCTGGCGATTATGGGTAGGTCACGGTGGCGCAGCCGACCGACGAGGTCGCCCTCGTAGCGAATGCCGGCGCTCGGAATCGTTCGGCCCGGGAGCGTGCCGCCCCCCGGCACGGCGTCGGTGTGGATGGCGGCGACCGACGGGCCGACCGATTCAGCGATTGACTCGGCCCGGCTGAGCAACGACTCGACCGGTTCGCTGGCCATCCGCCAGAACGGGATCTCCCTGCCCTTCCGGCGCAGGTAGCTGAGGGTGGTGGCCTGCAACGCCTCGAGGACGAGGCCGCCCGGACGAAGCGCCCGCGCCAGAGGGTGACGCCCGCAGGCCGCTACGAGGTCGGCGCGTCCGGCGATGATGCCGGCCTGGGGGCCACCCAGCAGTTTGTCGCCGCTGAAGATCACGAGGTCGGCACCCGCTTCGAGGGTCTGGCGGGCCGCCGGTTCTCCCTCCAGCCATTCCGGCGGTGGCCCGTCGAGCCAGGGACACGATGCGTCCAGCAGCCCCGAACCGATGTCGGCGACCACCGGTCGACCCAAGGTAGCCAGTTCGGCGACCGACGTCTGCTCGGCGAAACCGGTGATCGAATAGTTCGACTGATGGACGCTGAGCACGAGGGCCACGTCGGTGGCGCTGAGCGCCCGTTCGAAATCGGCCAGTCGGGTTCGGTTGGTCGTGCCGACTTCAACAAGTTGGGCCCCTGATTGCCGCATCACGTCCGGCACACGAAAGGCGCCGCCGATCTCCACTAGTTCCCCCCGGCTCACCGCCGCCCCGCGACCGTGGGCGAGGGCGGCCATTACGAGCATCAAGGCCGACGCACAGTTGTTGACGATCAGCGCGGACTCGGCGCCACACGACAGTGCGACCGACTCGCCGACGGTGGCCTGCCGCGAACCTCGTTGGCCGCTCGCCAGGTCGAGTTCGATGTTGGCGTACCGGGCGGGGGAATGGATTTCCACCGGGGCCCGTCCCAGGTTGGTGTGGAGCAAGGTTCCGGTGGCGTTGATCACCGGCATTAGCATCCGCCGCGACCGTTGTCTCGCCATCGCTGGCGCCTCATCGATCCGACCTTCGGAAATCGCCTGGCGTGCGACCTCGACACAGAGGGGGTGGGGCAGTCCCGAATCCGCCAGCGAGCGCGCCAGCGCGTCGACCGAGGGTGGGCGCGATGGGCTCATCGCTAGAGACTAGGCCCTCGAGGGGTGAGCCTCAGAGCTGGTATCGACCACTCCGACGTCGCAGTCGCATACCATCACCTGTTTTTGGCGTTGCGAAGTCCGGTAGACTCTATGGCGATGGGGAAGAAGTCAGGACTCGTCGGCTTGGCCGTCCTAGCACTACCGCTCGTGGAGATCGCCGCGCTAGTTGTGGTCGGCGGCGCGCTCGGCGTGTTTCGAACCCTCGTGTTCTTCCTGGGCATGAGCGTTGCGGGCCTGTACCTGTTCAGACTGCGTCTCGCCATGCTGGCCTCGCGGGGATCCCGCCGAACCGCATCGGCTGTGCTCGCCGTGGTCGGAACGCTCCTGATGATGCTTCCCGGCTTCGTGACCGGGGCACTGGGATTGCTGCTCCAGCTGGCCCCCATACGCGCTCTCCTGGCCCACCGGGTGACCGCCCAGTTCACCACCTCGGTGGGCGGCGTCGGTGCACGATTCGGGTTCCAAGACCCGTTCGGGCCTCAGCGCCCGCCCCGCGGTGATGTGATCGACACCACGATCGTCGACACTCCCGAACCCAACAGTCCCGACCCTTTCTCATCACCAACGTCCGAACTCACCTAGCCCCAAGCCGAAGCAGTACAGCCTGAGGAGAATCCTGTGCCCGTGGAAGAACCAACACCGCCGCCGCCCATCATTCCGGGTGTCGCTCGCGCACTCAGCCCGCTGCTACGCCGTATCGCTCATCCGGGGGAGAACGGCGAACCGGGTTTGAATACCTATCTCGTCGGGATCGACGAGATCGTGATCGTTGATCCCGGCCCCGGCGACAGCGAACATCTCGATGTCATCTGTGGTTGCGGCGGAGACCGTATCCGCTGGATCGTGATGACCCAGACCAGCGACTACTACGCCGCCGGCGCTCTGGAGCTGAAGAAGAAGACCGGCGCTGAACTGTGGGCCGCTCCCGGATTCACCGGTGCCGACAAGGAAATCGGTGACGGCGACAAGATCGATGCGACCGAGTTCGTGATCCGGGTGGTGGCTCTCAGCGAGGGCGACAGCTACGTGTACGTGCTCGAACAGGAGCGTTCGATTCTCGCCGGCGATCTGTTCGAAAACGGCGTGCCCGACGACATCCCGGCCCGGGTCAAGAAGGATCGCATCAAGACGATCGCCCCCGGCCACGGTCAGTTCATCGAAGACGCCCGTCCTATCGTCGCTCTGAAGTAGCGTCCCGTTCGAGGGCCTTCTCACCCTCTGTGCCAACGCGGAGGGCGTTCAGACCTTAAGGCTCACTGAGAGTTACACCCGGTGAGGCCAACACCGTCTCGGTGTGGATTCCTGGCCAGCCGTAGCCCTCAGAGCTGGAGTTACCACTCTGCGCGGCTCAAACACACAAATTGCACGCGTGGTGGCGCCGCCTTCGCGGTGAGTGTTGCCACGCCGCGTCACGAAAACGTCAGGTGAAATACCGCGACCTGCTGGCCTAGTTTGCTGTCCTTGATGTGCCGGCGAACTTCGTCGCAAATAACAAAGGGAGAAATTCATGCTTGCTGTGGAATTCCAACAGCCGATCGAGGACGCGTTCAGTAAGTTCTTCGGGTTCATCCCCAACCTGATCGTTCTGATCCTCATTCTGGTAGTCGGGTACTTCGTTGCCCGCTTCATCCGTCGAGCGATCGTGACCTTGCTTCGCAAGATTCGATTCGACGACTACATCGACAAGGCCGGAATCGGAGGACCGCTCGAGCGAGCCGGGTTCGCCGATAGCGGACGTTTCCTTGCCATGATCATCTATTACCTCGTGATGTTGGTGGTGCTTCAGGTCGCCCTCAGCGCCTTCGGGGAAAACCCGGTCAGCGATGTCGTGAACGAGCTCATCGCCTTCATTCCGAAGGCAATCGTCGCAATCGCGATTATCATCGTCACCGGCCTTGTGGCAAACGCAGTGCGGAACATCATCGCTCCTGCCGTCGCCGAGCAAGAGTTCGGAACCCTCATGACCAACATTGCTGTCGCCGCGATCTGGGTGATCGGTGCCTTTGCTGCAGTCGACCAGCTCGAGTTTGCCGAAGACATCGTGGATCAGCTGTTCACCGCAATCATCGGAAGCATCAGCCTCATCCTGGTTCTGAAGTTCGGCATCGGAGGCATCTGGGAGGCCCGGGATCGCTTCTGGCCCGCCGTGTACGACCGGGTCACGGGCAGTGTGAAGGAAACACCCCGCACCCCCGGGGCACCGTAGCCACAGAAGTTTTCTGAGAAGTTCGCGACCAACTCCGGTCCCATGCGTCTGAATCGATGCGGGGGCCGGTGGGCGATCCGGCCTCAAACATGAGGGGAGCCAGGCATTCAGCCTGGCTCCCTTTCTTGTTTCACCGCCCACGACGCAGCGGGCCTCGACTCGTTCCAGCTCACAGAGCTCTGGAGGGGCGATTGCCCTTTCGTTGTGGAGTGACCCGCCAGTAGGGTCAGAAGCGATGTTCCTTCTGGGCCCTCGGATCCGACACCGACCGCTGCTGATCGCATGGGCGATCGAGACGGCCCGGCGGATCAGTGAAGCGGCCCGCGGCTCCCAAGAGCCCACACCCCCCGATCCTGACGACCTGTCGGCCCTGGTGGTCGAGCACGGTGAGTCGATCTATCGAGTGGCGCTGTCGGTTGTGCGCGACAAGGCCCTCGCCGAGGATGTTGCTCAGGACACGCTCGTGAAGGCCTGGTTGGCCCTCCCGACGTTCCGGGGTGAGTCGTCGCTGAAGTCGTGGGTGCTTCGCATTGCCCGGAACACGGCCATCTCAACGATCCGGGCCAACCGGGCGATCGCCACCGATCCCTTCACCTTGCCCGACGAAGAAACCAGCGTCGCTCGGTCGGTCGAACGCAAGGTGGAGAATCGAGAGGCGATGCACGACTTCGTCACGGCCCTCGGTGAGCTGGACGACCTATCTCGGTCCGTCGTCGTTTTGCGCGAGATCGAGGGACTGTCCTATGACGAGATCGCCGGCGTTCTCGAAGTCCCGCTTTCAACGGTGAAAACGCGACTCATGCGAGCTCGCAAGCGTCTTGGTTCTGCACTAGAGGAATGGGCTCCATGAAGTTCCGCCACCCATCGAAGGAGATGCTGCGAGACTGGCTCTTCAGCGCGGACGGCGACGACCCAAAGCTCGAAGAACACATCGACGACTGTTCGCGGTGCTCGGCGGTGATCATTGCACTCGGTGAGGCCGAGGGCGAGGACTCGGTAGCCGCGGCGTTGTCGCAGGTCCTGGCGGCCCCGCCCGACCTGCCGGTCCGTTTGGAAGCCCAGGTGAGCCAGCGGATATCCGGCCGGGAGTTCCTGGGGTTGATGGCCGAGCTGTTCGGCGCCGGAGTCGAAACCAGCCGGCTGCTGATCGTCGACCCGCCGGCGCCAGACACCTAGGCTTCAAGGAACCTCATGACACTCATCGATTGGATTCTCGTCGGAAGCTTCCTCGTCGGAGGCATCGTTCTAGGCAACATCTTCGGCCGGATCACCAACCGGGCCCTTTCCAGCGAGAGCAGGCCCCAGCCGATCCAAGATGCGGCCAAACCGCTGAGCAGCCTGGTGCTCTACGGGTTCGTGATCGCCGGCCTCATGTCGGCCCTGGGGATCGTGCAACCCGACGCGCTGGAAGAGATCCCCAGAGACCTGATCGCATTCCTCCCCCGAGTGCTCTCCGCCGCCATCATCGTCATCGGCGCCAACGTCGTTACGTCATTCGTGCAGGCGGCCCTGCGGCCCATGATGGGACGGTCGAGCGCGAGGGTGCAGCGCCAGGTCAACCTTGTGGTCAAGGCCTTCATCGTCGGCCTGGCCGTCGTTCTCGCCGTCACCCAGATCGGCATCGATACCACCATCATCAACATCGTGCTCGCCGCGGTGTTCTTCGGACTGGCGGCCAGCATGACCTTGCTCGTCGGCCTGGGCGGCCAGGCCGTGGCCAAAGAGGTGGCGTCCAGTCGGGCGGTCCGGCGTCTGGTCAACGAAGGCGATCAGGTGTCGATCGGTTCGCTCACCGGCACCGTGGTGGCCGTGCGGCCCACCGCAGTGGAGATTCAAGACATCACCGGTGCCATCATGCTCGTCCCGTCCAGCCAGTTCGTGGGTGAACCCGTGACCGTCACCCGGGCGCCCAGCTCCAGCTAGCGCCGCGTTCACTCAGCGTCGAGCGCTGCCTCGACCGCAGCCAGCATCCGCGCCGTGCAACTGGCCATGCTTACCGGCGGAACAAGCTCGTCGATGAGGCGTTCGGCGATTCGGTGGAACTCGGCTGAGCCCGGCCCATCGGCGAGAGCTACCGGCACTCCTTCATCGCCCCCACTGGATATCGCTGGTTCGATCGGGATCCGACCGACCAGGGGGACGTTGGCCATGTCGGCCAGAGCCTGACCGCCGCCCGATCCGAACAAGGCATGGACCGAACCGTCGGGGGCGGTGAACTCGCTCATGTTCTCGATCACTCCCACGACCCGAAGGTGTGACTTTCTGGCCATCGAGACTGCTCGGGCCGCAACCTTCTGTGCCCCCTGGGCCGGAGTGGTGACGATCAGCATTTCAGCTCGGGGCAGCATGCGAGCCAGACCCATCGCCACGTCGCCGGTGCCGGGCGGCATGTCGATGACCACATAATCGAGATCGGAGGCCCAGGCGACGTCTTCCAGGAAGTGCTGCACGGCCCGGTTGAGCATGAGACCTCTCCACAGAAGCGCCGACTCTTCGTCGTCGACGAGGAACCCCATCGACACCACGTCGAGTCGACCGGCTCCTGCCTCGAGCGAGAGCGGGGTGATCTTGGCCCCGCCACCATCACCCGACTCAGCGTTCAACCGACCATCGAGGCCGAGCATGCGGGGGATGGAGAAGCCCCATATGTCGGCGTCGATCACACCGACGTTCATCCCCTGGGTGGCGAGAGCAGCGGCGAGATTGGCGGTGACCGACGACTTGCCGACCCCTCCCTTTCCCGAGGCGACCGCAATCACCTTGGTACTGGCCGGGATGGCGGTCTCTCCGGCGCGCTCGCTGGCCTTGAGCCGCGCGATCGACATGGTCTCGGCCTTTTCGGCATCGTTGAGCTCGGTCCAGTGGATGGTCACCTCGCTGACCCCGTCCATATCGCCGATCCGGCTGCGGGTTTCTGACTGGATGTAAGCCCGCAGGGGACATCCGGCGGTGGTGAGCGCGATCGTGACATCGACCGACCCCGACGGGTCGACCGCAGCGCCCTTGGCCATACCGAGCGTCACGATGTCGGAGCCCAGCTCGGGATCCATGACCGTGCCGAGCACGGTCATCACGTCGTCTGCAGTAGGGAGAGAACTCGCCATATCACATCGTAGGGTCGTCGGTTGATCCACGCTGCACCCGGGGTGTGCAGCGGTTGTCACACGTATGTCCGGACAAGCCGGACACGGGGCACCCTGTGGGTGAAACTTCGGCCGGTGAGCGCAGCGTGTCCACTTCGAGGTAAAATGAGTTCGTCGGCTACCGATGGCGGCCGAAGTCCCCTTTGTGGAGGTTGATGTGATCACTCTTACCGACAGCGCCACGTCGAAGGTCGCAGAGCTGCTGCAGGAAGAAAACGACGAGTCGCTGGCTCTTCGCGTCGCGGTGCGTCCTGGCGGTTGCTCCGGGTTCAGCTACGAGATGTTCTTCGACTCCGAAACCGATACCGACATCGATCAGGTCGCAACCTATGGCGAGGCCGTACGGGTCGTAGTCGATGCCACAAGTGCGTCGCTGCTCACCGGTGCCACCCTCGACTACAAGGACGGCTTGCAGCAGACCGGGTTCAGCATCGACAACCCCAACGCCCAGCGCACCTGCGGCTGCGGTCAATCCTTCAGCTAACACTCCACCTTCGGTGGGGAGCGTTCAGGCGCCACGCAGGCTTGAGCCTGTGGCATTGAGCCCAGTGGGCCACTGAGCCTGTGCGTGGGTAAGCCGCGCTCGCCGAGCATGTGGTGTTCTCACTCGCTTCGCTCGCTTCACCACACGCTCGACTTCGCTTGAAGGGTCTCCGTTGCAGCGTGGTCGTGGGAGCGGACTCCTCTACCTACAGGTTCTGAAGGCCTTCTCGAAGCTCGGTGTTGTCGAAGACGTTGTCGATGCGGTCGACGATCGTTCGATCGGGACGCACCAGGAACAGGGTCGGTTCGAATGGCAGAGCCAGATCCTCAACGGTCGGAGATGGCTGCAGTCGCTCGTCGAGAAGGTTTCCGTCGACCTCGTTCGGGTTGAGGTAGACCTCGGCGTGGAGGAACTCGACGTTGGGGAACTCGGGCCTCAACTCCAGCAGTACATCGAGCACCGGGCCGCAGTAGGCGGTTTGGCAGTACGCCGGGGTAGCGACCAGTAGGGCCAACGGCTTGCCGGTGTCGAGGGCGGAGTTGATCGTCTGATCATGTAGCGGGCACGGCCCCCCGAAGCGGGTACAGATGGGGTCCATGCCCATCGGATCCTCGAAGGTCGGGAACCTCAGGAAGGGGAGTGGTTCGCCGGGGAGCGGGACGATGACGTCGTCTCGATCAAAGACTTGGAACGGCAAGCTGGCGGTGCGGCCCTCAAAGGTCAGATCGAGGTCGTAGATCCCTGGGTCGCCCAGTGTGGCCCTGACCGCGAAGTACCGCAGCAGATCGGCGTGTTCATGCGGTTCGGCTCCGTCGCCGGCGGGGTGATCGTGGGCCACGATCCGAGCGACGACCGGCTGTTCGCTGATGACCGTGTCACCGCGACGGATCGTGACACGAAACTCGGTCGACGACTCCTTAATCGGGATGCCCTGATCGATCAGGCCGAACGGGATGCGTTGCTCGATACCGGCCGCCAGCACGAACGAGGGGAAGAACAGCGACTGCAGTTGCGGCGGCGTCTCATTCTCCTCCTCCGACCCGCAGCCACCGAAGGCAAGGCCAGCGGCGCCGAGACCGGCGGTTCCGGCGGCGAGGTAGAGGAATCGGCGACGGGAATGGAGCGGCGGCGAGCTGACTGCTCGTCGGTCGGACTTCACCGAAGAAACGTATCCTGTCGAAGTGACGGACAGCGGGTCGGGTCGGCTTCTCCAACTGAACATCAACGGTGCAACGGTCGAGGTTCCCGATCGAGGCGACTCGTTGCTCGGCGTGTTGCGAGACGATCTCAAACTCACAGGCGCGAAAGACGGATGCAGTCCCCAAGGCCAGTGCGGATGCTGCACGGTGCTGATCGACGGTCAGCCTCGGGTCGCCTGCGTCACACCCGCTCGACGGCTCCGAGGCCGCTCGGTCGTCACGATCGAGGGGCTGGATCCTGACCGAGCCGAGCTCTGGGGCGCAGCGTTGTGCTCGACGGGCGGGTCCCAGTGCGGATTCTGTACTCCGGCCATCGTGCTCCGGCTGGAGGCGACCATGCAGGATCCCCAGCACGTCAGCGACGACGACGCTGAGGTCGAGGCGAAACAGGCGCTGCTGGCCCACCTCTGCCGGTGCACCGGCTGGCAGACCATCACCGAGGCCTTCACCGCAGTTCGAAACGAGACGATCGAGACCCCGGTTGCCGTGGGCGAGCAGCGGTCGGAGAGAATTGAGCTCGAGGGTGGTGTCGCACAGGAGATCAGCCCGAGATCGGCGCTCGGAGCGGGCGGATTCGCCGCCGACACCGCCCCGGCCGACCGCTTGGTGGCCGTGCCCGACGAGAATCACATGTGGCATGTGGCCGCCACGCTCCAGGAGGCCCGGGCCCTGGCCGGCAAGGTGCAGGGTCGTCGAACAACGATTGAGCCCACCTATCCGATCCCGATCCCCGACGGTGACTGGGTTGCCTCATTCCAAACCACCTGGACCGATCCCGCCTATCTCGAAACCGATGCCTCATGGTGCGAACCTGGAGGTGAGCCTGCGACGGCGTTGGGAAACGGCGGGGCCTTTGGTGGCAAACGCGATGCGGAGGTGGAGCACGCCGCCCGTCGCCTCGCCGATGAACATCGACGACCGGTCCTCGCCCTCTACAGCCGTGAGGACGTGATGCGCCGGACCGCCAAGCGGCCTCCGCTGGCGACCGGTATTCGAGCCGACGGAACCGGTGTGATCAATGTGGCCGCCACATCCGGGGTTGCCGAACTCGTCACTTCGGTCGCCCCCGAATTCGAAGTTCGCGAGTTCGAGTTCGCCGGGCCGCCTACGAGCCTGGCTCCACGGGCTGCGGTCTGGGCAGAGATCGCGGTGGCCCGTGCTGCTCTGAGCGACCCCGACGCCCCGATCACGGTGGTGTCGCCCCAGGGCGGAACGGCAACCGTGTCGGGCGGTTCCGACGGCATCCATGTGGAGGTCGACGCCGGCGCCGCGCTCGCCCCCGAGGTGCTCCGTTCGTACTGCATCGGGGCCGCCCACATGGGTTGGAGCTGGGCCACCTCGGAGGCTCTCACCGTCGACCTCGATGGGCAGATCCACGACCTCACCGTTCGCAGCCTCGGGATCCTCCGGGCCGTCGACACACCGCCGATCACCGTCTCGATCAGTGATGAAGCCGATCGCCCCGGCGTGAACGGCAGCGATGCGGTCTTTGCTGCGGTGGCCGCGCTGGCCTGGCGTCAATCCGGGTTTGCCCGTCGATTCCCGGTCGACCTCAATCGCTGACCGGTTCCCACCACGGCCTGAACGCCCAGCCGATGTAGGCTTCCTGTCGTGATCGGCACCTTCATCATCATCGTCGTTCTACTGCTGTTTCCGATCGGGTTCCTGATGTCCACAACTGTGGCCGCGGGCGTGATCGGTTGGGCTCTGAAGTCCAATGCAGAGGCCGAGCACGCCGACTCCGAACTGCTCGACACGAATTACTGAGCCGGCCCGATGATCGACCTCCGCCGACTCGCCGACGATGCTGACTATCGCGCCGGTGCCTTGCGCAAAGGTGCCGACGAGGCACACGTGTTCAACCTGATCGAACTGGCCGAAGCGGCTCGCACCCAACGCACCGAGACCGAGTCGCTCCGAGCCGAAGCCAACCAGGCCAACAAGGAAATCGGTAGAGCCGCCCCGGAGGACCGTGAGGCCAAGATCGAGGGGGCCAAGGCGCTCCGCGATCGCTTGGGGTCCGCCGAGCAGGAGCTGACCCAGCTCGACAATCAGGTGAACGAGCTCGCCCTCGTTGTTCCGAACCCGGCCCACGAGTCGGTGCCCGACGGCGGCGAAGACGGGTTCAGAATCGAAAAGGTCCACGGGGCCGAGAGCGATCCTCCCCCACTTAGTCATGCCGAGATCGGCGAGCGATTGGGGTTGGTCGACACCGACCGTGCGGTCCGGATGAGCGGAAGCCGGTTCGCCTACATACTCGGCGATGCGGTTCGCCTGCAGTTCGCTCTGATGCAGTGGACGATGAACAAGCTAATCGGACGCGACTTCACGCCGGTCATCGTGCCGGTGTTGGTGCGCGAAGACATGCTGGTCGAAGCCGGGTTCTTCCCCACCGATCGCAACCAGGTCTACGAGCTGGAGCGGGACGAACTGTTTCTGGTCGGAACCAGTGAGGTCGGTCTCGCTGGTCTTCATCGGGGCGAGCGGCTCGATGCCGACGACCTGCCCGTCCGCTACGCCGGCTATTCGAGCTGTTTCCGCCGGGAGGCGGGTACCTACGGCAAGGACACCCAGGGCCTCTTCCGGGTTCATCAGTTCGACAAGGTGGAGATGTTCTCCTATGCCCATCCGGATCGAAGCTGGGACGAGCTGGAAACACTCCGAGCTATCGAAGAAGAGATCTTCACCGAGCTCGAGCTCCCGTACCGGGTGATCACCGTCGCCGCCGGCGACCTCGGCGCGGCCGCAGCCAAGAAGTACGACATCGAGGTGTGGCTCGGATCCGAGCAGCGGTACCGCGAGGTCACCTCGTGCTCCAACTACACCGACTTCTCGGCTCGCCGCATGTCCACGAGGACCAAGACGTCATCGGGCTCGGAGTTCGTTCACACGCTGAACGGCACGGCGTGTGCGATCGGCCGCACGCTTCTGGCCATCTTCGAGAACCACCAGAACGACGACGGCTCGATCACCGTGCCCTCGGTCCTACGACCGCTCTGTGGACTCGACGTCATCGAGCCGAAAGAGAAGGCGTCCAGCGATCTGGATTGATTCGGGCCGGTGAGGGATCATCGTCTGATGGGTACTGCACAGCGTCAGGTGGGTTGGTTCTCCGACGTTCCGGCCAACGGTTTCCAAAACCGACCTCGGCGGCAACAGAACAACGAGTCGGTCGGACTGGGTGAATCCGAGCCGGAGGTGGTGATTGAGACGACGCCCGAACATCGCAATCTTGTCGCGGGCGATCCGGAGTGCATCGGCTGGACACGAACGCCCGACGATCCGGGGGTCGAAGCCCGGCGGGCTCACCTGAAAGCTCACAACGGGATACCCGGTCTCGAGCTCGTTCAGCCCACCGACGTGGAGCGAGCTGTGGAGTTGTTCTATCGGGACGGGTTCGTGGCCGTCGCTGACGCCTTGTCTGAAGAAACGTTGGCCGACATTCAGGCAGCCACCGCCAGAGTGATGGATGAGATCCTCGACGTCGATGCCGACGGGTCGATCGGCGGAGGAGCGGGTGGGCTGCCTCACCGCTATTCATTCGGTGCGACCTCGGGGTCTCGCCATCGCCTACACGAGCCAGCCTGGGCAGCGTTGGTCGAGCTGCCCGCCACCACTCCGATCCTCTCAGCCATTTTCGGTTCCGATGCGTACATCGTTGGCGGGGGCGGCGGCGACGTGGCCCTGCCGGGCGCCATCGAATACCAGGGTCTCCACGCCGATCGCATCTGGTCCGAGCCCTTCGACCCGATCGGTTCGATGACCACCCCTCAGATGCCGGTTCCGGTCGTCACTATCAACTTCCCGATGGTCGACCTCACCTGGGAAAACGGGCCGATCCGACAGATTCCGGGCTCCCAACGCTGGACCAAACCGATTCCAAGCCTGTCCGACGAACCCGACTGGATGAAGCTCAGCACTGTCTGCCCCGCCCCGGCCGGCACCGCCATCTTCCGAGATAACCGGGCCTGGCATGGTGGTACCCCGAACCTGTCCGACCACATTCGCGCCATGCCGAACATCGAGTACTACGCCCCGTGGTTTCGGAGCGAAGGAGTGCACCGCTGCATGCCCTACGACGTATGGTCCGACCTCAGCGACCACGGAAAACGCATCTGCAGATATGTCGTCGTCGGGCCCGACGAGACCGTGGTCGGTGCCGGCTTCACCCACCCCCGCGAATCGGAACGAAACGCGTTCATCGAAGCCCAACTAGCCGAACTCGGCCCACCCGCTTCCACCGACTGGTGGCTCCGCCGCTAGAACCACGACATCGTCGAAGGCATCGAGCAGATCCAGCAGCTCGTGACCAGCCGTGCCATCTCGGGAACGCGAATCGAGTAGGTGGTTACTGAGGTTCCAGCACGGGGCGAACCACCGAAAGGGAAGAGCTCGGACCTCCATGACGCTCAGGGGGTCGAGGGTTCGAATCCCTCACGGCCCACCAATTGAGCGAGCTCCGGGCTCGGTGTAAGAGCCGAGCGGGCCCGGCGGCGACACGACCGCCGAGCCCCTGGACCTGCTAGGCGCGGCCAGCTTGATCGGCTAGGCAGCAGCTGTGGTCGGGTCGATGTTCTTGCTGATCTCGTGCACGGTGGTGG
>JABDJU010000329.1 GCA_013003325.1 Acidimicrobiales bacterium | reverse complement strand
GCGTCGGCCTCGGTGCGCAGCGTCTGGGCGTCGGAGGCCACCATCACCACGTCGTCGCCCTCGGCCACCTCGAACGCGGCCACAACCCGATCTGCGTTCGCCAGCTTGATGACGGGACGGCCCGATTTCAGCTCGGCGAGGGACGATCGATCGAGGCGCTTGGCCATGCCCTGGGCGGTGACCACCATGATCGCCCCACCGGTCGCCGCGAACGAGGCCACGACGGCATCGTTGCGATCGGCTTCGGTGACCTCGCCTGCAGCCTTACCCCGGCTCCGGCCCCCAACCTCCGGCACGTCGGCCGCCGGCGTCGACAGGAGTTTGCCGGACGCGGTTATCGAGAGGATCGGGTGGCGGAGCGTGGTCAACACCACCGAGTCCAACACATCGTGGCGCGACGGCCGGTAGCTCTTGGATGTACCTTGCGGCTCCCGGCCCAGCAGACCCGACGAGGTCAGGCTGACCACGCAGGGATCGTCGGAGAGCTCCGCCAGCACCTGCTCCTGGAGTTCGGAGATCTCCGGAATGTCATCGGAGGAGATGATCTGGCTTCGACGTTCCCACCCGTACTTCCCGACGATCTCCTCCAGCTCCTTCAGCACGATCGTGCGCCGCCGCTGCTCGGAGCCGAGGATCTTCCGCAGATCGGCGATGGTGGCCTCCAACTCGGCTTTCTCCTCGACGAGTTGGGTGTAGGACAGGGCCGTGAGACGCCGCAACTGGAGATCGAGCACGTACTCGGCCTGCACCTGGGTCAGGCCGAGGCGTTCCATCAGCTTCGTGCGGGCCTCGACGCCGTCAGCCGAGTTGCGGATGATCGAGACGACCTCGTCGATGTTGTCGATGGCAATCAGCAGCCCCTCGACCAGATGGAGGCGTTCGGACGCCTTGCGCAGCCGGTACTCGGTGCGTTTCACCACCACGTCGAGCCGGTGCTGAATGTAGTGGTGGCACAGATCGTAGAGCCCGAGCGTGGTCGGCACCCCGTCGACCAGGACCACGTTGTTGATGCCGAACGTCTCCTCCAGCGGCGTGAGCTTGTAGAGCTTCTCGAGCAGCAGCTCGGGGTTGACCCCGGTCTTGCACTCGATCAAGAGCCGCATGCCCGACTTCCGATCGGACAGGTTGGTGACATCCGCGACACCGGAGATCCGGTTGGCGTTCATCAGATCCTTGATCTTCGACACCACCCGCTCGACCCCGACCAGATAGGGCAGCTCGGTGACCTCGATACCCTTCCGGGCCCGGGTCACGTTCACGATCTCCGCTTTGGCCCGGATCCGGATTGTGCCCCGCCCGGTCTCGTAGGCGTCGCGTACCCCATCGGCGATGATCTGCCCGCCGGACGGGAAATCGGGCCCCGGAACCAGCTTCATCAGGTCGTCGACCGTGGGTTTGGGCCGGCGCCTCGTCATCACCAGCTTGATGGCCTGGTAGATCTCGCCGAGGTTGTGGGTCGGCATGTTGGTGGCCATGCCGACGGCGATACCGGTCGACCCGTTGACCAGCAGGTTGGGCAGCAGACCGGGCAGGTAGTCGGGCTCGGTCGACTCGCCGTCGTAGGTGGCGCTGAACCCGACGGTTTCCTCGTCGATCTCGCCCAGCAGATCGATGGCGGCATCGGTCAGGCGGCACTCGGTGTAGCGATAGGCGGCCGGCGGATGATCGAGGCTGCCGAAGTTGCCCTGGGGGTCGATGAGGGTGACGGGCCGGGAAAAGTCCTGACCCATCCGTACCAGGGTGTCGTAGATGGCCGAGTCGCCGTGGGGATGGAACTTGGCCATCACGTCACCGACGACGTGGGCGCACTTGCGGTGGGGACGGTCGGGGTAGAGCCGCATCTCCCGCATCGAGTACAGGATGCGGCGCTGCACCGGTTTCAGGCCGTCGCGCACGTCGGGGATGGCCCGGGCGGTTATGACCGAGAGCGAATAGGCGAGAAACGACTGGCCCAGCTCCTCCTCGACGGGGACGTCGACCACTTCCCGGGCGAACGGAATCAGTTCGCCCTGGATGGTGGTCGAGCCGTTGGTCGAGCCCGACTTCGGTTGTGACTTGCGTCGTGCCATGAAGCTGCTGTCATCCTTTCAGCGGATCGCCGCAACCCGCTGCCCCGCACCTTGACTCGAGCCAGTGTGCCGCCGCCGACCAGTGGGCGATGCGACCGTGGGACCGAAACGTCGGTTCGCACGATCCGAGTGTGCCCGGTCGTCGTCTCCACTACCGATAATGGCAAGAATTCGGGTCCGATTGGTGGACGCTTCAGGTGGAACACGTGCCGCGGCCGGCTTCCCAGGATAGTCGATTCTCCCTCCGCCGCATCGGGGGCACCGCGATGTGGTTCCTCTACCCTTGAGGAGGTGCCACCAGGACGTGACGACCTTCGCAAGAAGCTGATCGAGGCCGGCGAGGCCGTTCGTTCGGCCGCCGCCGACCGCGGTCTCGACGTCCGGACCCCTGAGGTGTTCAAGGACCTGCCGATACCGACGCCGGCCAGGCCGCGGTCGCTCGAGGATATACAGGCCGACCTCGATCGGCTCGTCGGGCTTCACAGCGTCAAGGAGCAGGTCCGCACCCAGATCGCCTTCCTCCAGATCCAGGAACGGCGCAGGGAGCATGGCCTCGCCGAGGTCGGCTCGAGCAAACACCTGGTGTTTCTGGGCAACCCGGGCACCGGCAAGACCACCGTGGCTCGGTTGCTGGCCGAGATGTACCAGTCGATCGGGCTGCTGCGAAAGGGGCACCTGGTGGAGGTCGACCGGGCCGAGCTCGTCGGCCAGTACGTCGGACACACCGCCAACCGCACCAACAAAGCGGTCAAGAAGGCGCTCGACGGGATCCTGTTCATCGACGAGGCCTACGCTCTGTCGCCCGACGGCATCGGTCGCAACGATTTCGGTCCCGAGGCCATCGAGACGCTGCTCAAGCGCATGGAGGATCACCGGAACCGTCTCGTGGTGATCGTGGCCGGCTACCCGAAACTGATGGAGCGGTTCCTCCAGTCCAATCCCGGCCTCCGGTCGCGGTTCTCCCGCGAGATCGTGTTCCCCGACTACACGCCGGGCGAACTCGTCGAGATCTTCCTCAACATGGCCGACGATGCCGACTACCGGCTCGACGCCGACGGCAAGGTCACTCTCGAACGGATCTTTCTGACCCTGGCCGGGAGCCCCGGGTTCGGGAACGGCCGGTACGCCAGAACCTTGTTCGAGCAGGCGATCAATCGGCAGGCCCTGCGATTGTCACAGGACCGGCTGGTCGATCACCTGGATCGGGCGTCGGTCACCACGATTTCCTCCACCGATCTGGCCGAGGCCGCCGGGCTGCTCGACAAGCGCCGGCAGTAGGGGCGGGGCCAAAACCAGATCGGTCGGCCCCTGGGCCGACTCGATTTCGACCTCTGTCCCGGGGAGTACCTTCCGCAGACACTGGTTGTGCCTGCAGAAGGCCTCGACCGAGAAAGTCGCCCTTGTTTCGACGGACTCCGAGCGTCGGAGCCGAGGGCGTTGGTTTCGCTACCTTGGCTTCACCCCGTTGGAGGTCAGCGACGGCGACGTCGACGCTGGGCGTCGATTTTGCGGGCCGACTTCACCACGAGGTTCAGTCGTTGACCGAGTTGCTCATGGCTCATCGGCGCCTCCAGGTCCAGCTCGGGAGCCAGAGCCTCGAGGATTGCGCTCACGCTCACGCCCTGTTCGGCTGCGAAGCCGTGCCAGTGGTCATGAGCATCGTCACTAACATATGCGTGAAGGGCCTTACGACCGTTGTTGTCGTCAGACATTGATGGTTCACCTTTGTTTCTCAGTGCGGCGGATGTGCCGGCTCGACGTGAGGAGATATCCGGGCACCACACGAACGAAGGTGATGAAGGAATCGGTTGAGTGCTTCATCAGTTTCTGCGGCGGTGCTGGTAACTCCTGCCCCACGCATGAGCCAGCCCAAAGGACAGTAGCGGCGGTATGTGCCAATCTCAAGCGTCGACGGTGGGAAATCAAGCCTACGCGAACGTTGTTTCCGGCCATCGGAAGGGCGTTGGTTCGGGCTGTGGCCGGTTTCGCAACGGGCGAAAACCCGCTTGATACCGCGGATTGGGCCATCTCGATGGTTTCGGATGCAACGATGGCGCGAACATCGTTAGGTAGTTGTCCCCGTTCGGTTGCTTTGCCAGAAGGTAACGCAATCGTCGTCGGGTTGACGACCATGGGGACCGGCAGACGAATCAGCCCCGGGAAAGGGCGTCGAGCACCTGATCGATGGTTGGATTGACCAGGGCGGTATCGCCGATGAGAACGGTTGGGACGGTCTCGTTGCCATTGGCGATCGACCGTACAGAGGCCGCAGCGTCGCCGTCCTCCCAGATGTTGCGGGAGTCGTAGGCGATGCCATGGCCGTCGAGGTTGCGCTGCAGCATCGTGCAGAACCCGCAGCCGGGTCGCCAGTAGAACACGACGGGAGGGGCCTGTTCGCGATTCATGGATTCAGTCAACCCGATCGGCGGGCGATTCGTTCCCGGCATTCAAGCCGGCTGTACCGCGGGCCGACTCAACCGTCGGCGAACGCGACGGTTCCGCCGCCGTCGAGAACCAGCTCCTGGCCCGTCATCCACGACGAGGCGTCGGAAGCGAGGTACAGCGCTGCATTGGCGATGTCGGCCGGTTCGCCCAGTCGCTTCAGTGGGTACTGGTCGGCCACCTCGGCTCCCCGTTCGCCCTCCCACAGGACACGGGCGAAGTCGGTCCGAATCAGGCCGGGGAGGATCGTGTTGACCCTGGCTTTGGGCGCCAGCTCGGCGGCGAGCTGGCGGCTCTGATAGACAAGCGCGGCTTTGCTCATGCCGTACACCCCGAGAATCCGGCTGGTGCGCAGGGCGCCGACCGACGC
>JABDJU010000291.1 GCA_013003325.1 Acidimicrobiales bacterium | reverse complement strand
CGTCTTGATGGCCTTCAGCGTGGAGGCCGAGGCTTCGGGGTCGGAGGCGGCGAGAGCCGACCCGGCTTGCGCTTGGATGGCGATTGCCGACAAATGGTGGGCGATGGTGTCGTGCAGTTCTCGGGCGAGTTGTTCGCGTTCGAACATCTTCGCTTCGGCTATGGCTCGGGTTTGGGCTCGGTCACGGAAACGGACGGCGGCGCCGAGCGCCGGAGGAAAGAGGAGAAAGCCGAAAGAGGCGGCGGTGAGTTCGGGACCGCTCGGATAGAAGATCATGTTCGTCACGTGCATCACGTTCATGATCATGAGACCGATCACAGCCTCGCGCCCCGACCCCCAGCGGAAAAGGGCGTAGGGGAACACGATCAGCCCCACCATCGTGTACAGCCCCGGTGAATCGCGGCCGGCGATGATGGCGGCGATGTCGAGCCCTGTAATGACGCTCCACGCTACGGCCACGGACAGCAGCGGATGGGTGCGTCTCCACAGCAGCATCACGATCGGTAGGAGATGGAGCGGCGCCGAGATCGGGCGCCACACCAGTTCCTCTCGGGTGATCCCCTCGAGCAGAGCCAGTGCGACCAGCACAGCTACGAGCACCCAGTCTCTCCACACGCGGCGTGGCGGATTGGGCTCACGTGGTTCAGCCCAAAACGATCGGAGCGCGTTGATCATCGGGCCAGAGTAACTAGCGGTGGGTCCCCGGTCATCGGCCGAAAGTACGGGAGGTGTATCAACCGGAGGACGACGCGATCACAACCCAGCGGCCGATGTGGCGAGGGGACGCCTGCGGCATGGTGACAGCAGCCCTCAAACGAGGGAAAGCAATCGAAAGGCAATGCCGTGAAATCAATTCAGAAGATGGGCGGTATCGGCGCCCTCGTCGCTGCCGGCACGTTCGTTGTCGGTCTAGCCATGTTTGTCACGATCTTCGGCGACTTCGTATCCGCAGCCACTCCGGCTGCGGCGGTGGAGTTCGTCTCCAACAATCAGGCTGCGCTGTACCTGTGGAACATCACGATTCACATCGTTTTTGGCATCGTCCTCGTTCCGCTGGTGCTGGCTATCGTCGATCGCCTCCGCGAGGCACACTCACCGCTGGCCAGAGTGGCCTCGGTGTTCGGACTCATCTGGTCGGGGGTGATCATCTCCACCGGGATGATCACCAACATCGCCTATGCCACAGTCAGCAACCTCCAGGGCACCGACCCCGAGATGGCCTCCACGGTGTGGACGACGCTCGACGCAGTGACCAACGGTCTCGGCGGCGGCAACGAAGTCCTCGGTGGCGTGTGGGTGCTGGGGATCAGCATCGTTGCACTCCGTGAGCGGCTCTTCGCCCGTTGGGTCAACTATCTCGGCGTGGTCATGGGCGTCGCCGGGCTCGTCACCGTCGTGCCGGCCCTCGAAGAGGTTGGCGCCGTCTTCGGTCTCGGTCTGATCGTCTGGTTCATCGCAGTCGGAATCGCCCTGATCAAGGACCGCGGCCGCTCCGCTGAGCAGCCGGCCAGCTCTCGTCTCGAGACCTCGGGCGCCTCGTGAACACCCGTTTCTCACCAGAACACACAGGAGCAAGCCATGGCCACGACATTGAACAGCGAGAAAGGTCGTCCAAGGTCAGGAGTGGGTGACATGAAGGCAGTCTTGGCCCGTGAGTATGGCTGCCCCGAGATTCTGACACTGGAGGAGGTCGACCGTCCTGAGCCAGAAGCTAGCCAGGTGCTCGTCGATGACGATGCGAGGAGGCAAACGCATCAGGGGCAAGGTGGTTCTGATGGTCAACGGCCACGCTGGAAGGGTGAGCGGGTGCTGCGATTGCTGATCGTTCTAGCAATCGGCCTCGCCGCCCTCCCTGCGGGGGCGGCCGTTGCCCCGGTGGAGGAGTTCATCGTCGACGAGATGTCGGCGTCTGGAGTTCCGGGTCTGGCCTATGCCGTCGTTGGCGATGGTGAGGTCACCACGATCGGAGCTTACGGTGTCACCGAGGAGGACGGCGAGAACGTCACGGCCGAGACACCGTTTCAGATCGGGTCGATCTCGAAGAGCTTCACGGCCCTGGCCGTCATGCAACTAGTCGAGGCCGGTGAAGTCAGACTCGACGCCGAGATCTCGAAGTACTTGGACGGATTCTCGGGTCAGATGGCCGGCACGATCACGGTGCGGCAACTGCTCAGCCACACCAGCGGGTTCTCCACCCTGCAGGGAAACACGTCACATACCGACACGACAGGCGGCAACGACGAGCTGACGCTTCGAGTCGACGTTCTTGCGGAGGCGGGCCTTGACCATCAGCCCGGCGACCGGTGGGAGTATTCGAACGCGAACTATCAGATCCTGGGACGGCTGGTCGAAGTCGTCAGTGGCCAGGACTACCAGACATATGTCACCGACAGCATCCTCGAGCCGGTCGGCATGAAGCACAGCTTCGTCGCCGATGGCGAGGTGCATGACGATATGGCGACCGGGCACAGGCCATGGTTCGGCACCAAGCGGCCTCTCAGCGAGAATGCAACCGACCGTGGAACGGCTCCCCAAGGTGGCATTGTCGCAAGCGCGAGCGATCTGGCGCTCTACATGCAGATGATGATGAACGACGAAGACGATGTGTTGAGCGCCGAAGGCAAAGCAGAGATGATGCGCCCCGCCAGCGCAGCGTCGCCGTTCTACGGGTTCGGCTGGTATCTGGATACCGGCAAAGGGACTGTTTGGCACTCTGGCTTGGTCCCGGGCTCCGAAGCAGTGGCGACACTGGTCCCATCGGAGCGGGAGGGTGTCGTCGTGCTGGTCAACGCAAACAGCGGCCTCGGATTCGGCGAGACGACTCAGCTCCGCAACGGCGTCACCGCCAGAGCGCTCGGCTTCGACTACGACGGCGAAGGGTCGCGGTGGTCCCAGAAAGCCCTATTCGTCGGATTGGTGGCCCTGCCATTCATCTACCTGCTGAGCATGATCTGGGCCTGGCGACGCCGCGACGAGATACGCGCCAAGACGGGGGGCTTCGGCCTGTTCAGCCTGTGGTTCCCCCTGCTCTCCACGCTCGTCGCAGCATGGGTCATTCTCTGGCTGGTGCCGACCCTGTTCGGCTCACCGATCGGCAACCTGCTCCTGTTCGCGCCCGACTTCGGTCTTGCGCTGATCTTCACCGCTGCGTTCGGTCTGCTTTGGGCCGTGTTCAGGCTTGCAGTGGCCTATACCGGCAAATCAGGCCTTCCCTGATCTATGGCTCTCGACCTTCACCTCGGCTGGCTGGAGCGTGATCTCCTCGAGATCAGAAGAGTCGACTACGACTCCGTGGGTTTCGAGTACCGAGATCGAACGACGACGAATGCGTGAGAGAATGAGTGCCAGACGGTCCAGCGTCACGCTGTCGGAGTATGTCGAGAGACGCAACGGTGTTCCGCTCGGAGCCCGGGGCTCACTGACAAGGATGCTTCACCGGTCGTTGGGAGCAGCCACTTTTGCTGGGTTCTGGCGATACTGGAATCCGATCTGGGGCTACTACCTGAGCCGATACGTCAACCTGCCGCTGCGGACGATCATGCCGGCCGCGCCAGCTGCGATCGCCA
>JABDJU010000276.1 GCA_013003325.1 Acidimicrobiales bacterium | reverse complement strand
CCGCCAGCCCCACCCAGCCAGACGACCGCGCTACTCCGCTTCCCGGGCCGGAGAGCGAACGGCAGGCTCCTGCCTGGGCCGTCGGCCAGGACCACGTCACCTTTCACCGTGACGCCGTGCATCATCGGTGGGAACGAGGCGACTTCAACGAGGCCGGACCCTCGACGTGCTGGCAGCAGCTCACCGTTCCGGTCGTCGATGGTCACGAACTCTCCAGCCACCAGCGAATCGTCGCCGTCGCCGACATCGCCAGCGGAACCAGCGCCGTGTACATGCCCAGCAGTGCGTACGGGCTCATCAACAGCGATCTCGACGTAGCCTTTCTTCGTCCGGCGATCGGCCAGTGGATCAGGTCCGAGGCGACCACCCGAGCCGGAGCCAACGGGACCGGTCTATGCCTGAACGCCATTTCCGACCAAGCAGGGCCCGTCGCCTTCGGCACCCAGACGTTGCTGGGACGACCATTCGAGTTCGGGTAGGGGATCGTTTCCGGAGACGACATGCTGAACTGCGAAGAAGGGCAAGCAGGAGGCGGTGAGTTGCCAGACGAACAACGAGACCTTCGGGATCTGAACCAACGGTTCTACAGCGCCCACGAAACTCGAGATCTCGAGCTCATGGCTTCGCTTTGGAGCCATGGCCCCGACGTCGTATGCATCCACCCCGGATGGCCGATCCTGCGCGGCTGGGACGCGGTCGAGGAGAGTTGGCGACGAATCTTTGCCGGACCGGCCGACAACCAGTTCATCGTCACCAACGATCAGCTCAATATCGCCAGCGGGGTCGCCTGGATGACGTTGGACGAGAACCTCATGAGCGCCGGCGGGACCGGGACCATCGCGGCAACCAACATCTTTCTTCGGATAGATCGCCAGTGGAAGATGGTGCACCATCACGGTTCGCCGGTGGCGACCCAGCGACGCCAGACATGAGGTGGCCGCTACCCCCGCAGTAGGGTCGCGGCCTCGTTGACGTCGGTCTCGAGTTGGGCCTTCAGGGCTTCGATGCCATCGAAGCGTTGTTCGGTGCGGAGCATCTTCACGAACTCGACCTTGCCTTGGGTCCCATACAGGTCACCATCGAAATCGATGAGGTGCGCCTCGACCAGTGACCGGTCGGCGTCCTCGTAGAAGGTTGGCCGCTTGCCGACGTTGACCGCCGCCGGGTGACGGCTTCGGTCGGCGAACACATACCACGCGGCGTAGACGCCGTCGGCCGGGATCGCCCGCTCCGGAGGAACGTCGATGTTGGCGGTGGGAAAACCGATAACTCTTCCTCGCTGATCCCCGGCACGGACTTCACCTCGGACCTGGTGTAAGCGTCCCAGCATCGCCGCCGCCACCTCGACATCGCCGCTGGCGATCGCCCGACGGATCGCGGTCGACGACACCGGATCGCTCCCTTGGCCTGGTTGAAGAACCTGGTCGAGCGGTTGAACGTCGAACCCTCGCTCGGCGCCGATTTCGCCAAGGAGTTCAGTGGTCCCTTCTCGCCGGTACCCGAAATGGAAATCGTTGCCGACGGCCACCGAGGTGGCTTTGAGGCAGTCGACGATAACCCGATCGACAAAGGCACGGGCTCGTTCCTGCGCCTGGTGCTCATCGAAGTGAATGACCACCGTGGTCTCGACGCCGAACTCCTTAAGCAATTCGAGACGGTGCTCGATGCCGGTGAGGATCTTGGGAGCGCTGTCGGGCCGGATCACTCTCGCCGGATGCGGATCGAAGGTGACGACCGCCAACCGAGCCCCATCGTGATCAGCGAGCCGGCGTGTCTGTTCGAGCACATACCGGTGGCCGCGATGAACCCCGTCGAAGACACCGATCGTCACAGCGTGGTGATCATCGAGGCACTCCCCCGAAGCCGCGTCCTGGATCACCAACATCGGCGCGTCAACCTACCAGGACTTTCACCGGCCGGAACTCACCGTCACGTGACTCGTAGACGGCCAGCAACTCTCCTTTGGGATCGACGATCGCGAGCCGGCCGCTACCCGAACTCGGTCCCAGGGACCGACCGTGACGAACCTGAACCGCCACCGTGTCGCCGACCTGCATGGTGGGCAGATGCGACAACATGTCGGTGAGTGGAGCCAGCTCGGCCTCATCGACGGGTCTGGCGGCGGCGAGGTCGAATCGACCGACCGCGGTGCGTCGTAGATTCCTGAGGTGGGCTCCGCCACCGAGGGCGGTTCCGAGATCAGCGGCGAGGGTGCGAATGTAGGTTCCCGATGAGCAGTGAACCGAGAGCCGGTAGACCATCGGGTCATCGGTCGGCTCAAGCTGCAAGCCGTGGATGGTGACCGGGCGGGGCGGCCGGTCGACCTCCTTTCCTTCACGGGCGAGCTCGTGCAGACGTTTGCCCTCGATCTTGACCGCGGAGACCATGGGAGGGATCTGTTCGATGTCACCCACGAACCGCTCTGCGGCGGCTGCGACCTGCTCGGGAGTGAGGGACATGTCGTAGGTGCCGGTTAGGGCGCCGGTCGAATCCAAACTGTCGGTGGTGGTTCCGAACACCACCTCCCCTTCGTACCGTTTGTCGACCCCTGTGACGAACTGCAGAAGCTTGGTGCCTTTTCCGACGCCGAGAACCAAGACCCCGGTGGCATCGGGATCGAGGGTGCCGGCATGCCCGACTTTACGGGTGCCGAGTTTGCGACGAACCTGGTCGACGATGTCGTGGCTCGTGCAGCCGGAGGGCTTGTCGACGATGAGTACCCCGGTGGCGCCGGAGTCCTTGCGGTGTCGACCGGCCATCACTCGAACGTGACGTCGTCGGGCTCAGAGTCAGTGTCGGGATCCTGAACTCCGGGATCGGCGCTGTCGGACTCCGATTCCTCGCCGGTCAGGTCGAGGCTGGCCAGAATCGAGTCGATCCGTGCTCCGGCCCGGACCGACGGGTCGAACTGGATCACGACCTCGGGGGTCTTGCGGAGTTTCACCTGCTGGGCGATCGCCGATTGAAGCGGGATCCGTTGCTCACTGAGGATGCTCAGAATCTCCTCGTCGGCGTCGGGGTCGTTCTCGAGCGTGCTGATGAAGACGTCGCAACGATTCAGGTCGTTGTCGATCTCGGTACCGGTGACGGTGATGAAGGGCAGTCGTTCATCGTCGAGCCGCTCCAGGTGCTCGGCGACGACCTGCTGGAGAAGGGCGTTGAGGCGAGCCGTTCGCGGATAGTGCTTGGTGCTGCTCTTCTTTCGGCTCGATCGGTGACGGCTCACGGCGACTCCATCCAGGATCTTTGCATCGAGATCACCTCGATGTCGGGTCGGGTCCATACGAATCGCTCCACCGCGTCGATGACCTCGACAGCATGGTCGGCCGAGCCTGATACCACGGCGAAACCGATTTCGGCTCGCTGCCACTTGTCGACATAGCCAACCTCGGCCGAGGCCACAGACTTCCAGCCGTCGACGGTCCGCACAATGCTCTGCACGATCGAACGCTTGGCTTTCAGTGACTGGGCCATGGGTAGGTGGAGCTCGACGCTGAGGATGCACACATGCACGGCGACAAGAACTAGCTTCGGGGGATCTCGCGTTCTTCGAAGGTCTCGATGATGTCGCCAGCTTTCAGGTCCTGGAAGTCGGAGAGGCCGATACCGCATTCGAATCCGGCGCGAACCTCCCGCACATCTTCCTTGAAGTGCCGCAGCGACTGGATCGACCCCCGCCAGATGATCGTCCCTTCCCGCAGGAACCGCACCTTCGAATTGCGGGTGATCGTTCCGTTGAGAACCATGCAGCCGGCGATCGCCCCCTGACGGGGAACACGGAAGATCTCTCGAACCTCCGCTTCGCCGGTGACGACTTCTTCGAACTCGGGGGCGAGCAGACCAAGCATGGCGTTCTCGATGTCTTCGAGCAGCTTGTAGATGATCTCGTAGTTGCGGATCTCGACGGCTTCCTGATCGGCCAGCTCGCGGGCCTTGCGATCAGGGCGCACATTGAAGCCGAGGATGGTGGCGTTCGATGTCGAGGCCAACAGCACGTCGTTCTCGGTGATGCCGCCGACGCCCCGCGACACGAAGGCCAGCTTGACATCGTCGCGTTCGAGCTTTCGGAGCGAGTCCGTGACCGCTTCGAGAGAACCGTTCACATCGGCTTTCACGATGAGGTTGAGTGTGGCGGTCTCGCCTCGCTGGATCTGGTCGAAGATGTCTTCGAGCTTGGCGCCGCCGCTGGTGGCGGATGCGTCGCGACCGAGGCTGGCGAGCCGCTGCCAGTGTTCCCGGGTTGAGGCGACCTTGGCAGCAACCTTTTCCGACGGGGCGACCACAAAGGAGTCACCCGCCGAGGCGACATCGCTGAGGCCGAGCACCTGTACGGGCACCGACGGGCCTGCCTTCTTGACCTGGTTGCCCTTGTCGTCGATGAGCGCTCGCACCCGGCCCCAGGCGGCACCGGTGACCAGCGGGTCGCCGACCGCGAGGGTGCCCCGTTCGACCAAGACGGTCGAGACCGGGCCTCGACCCGTGTCGAGGAACGACTCGAGCACAACTCCGGCGGCGCGACCCTTAGGTGTGGCTCGAAGATCTTCGAGCTCAGCGACGACGGCGAGATTCTCGAGCAAATCGGGCAGGCCGTCGCCGGTCATGGCCGACAGTGGCACCATGATGGCGTCACCGCCCCATTGTTCGGGCACAAGGCCCCGTTCGGCGAGTTCGCCCATCACCCGTTCGGAGTCGGCACCTTCTCGGTCCATCTTGTTGATGGCCACGATGATGGGCACGTCGGCTGCCTTGGCGTGATCGAGGGCCTCAACGGTCTGAGGCATCACGCCGTCGTCGGCCGCCACCACGAGCACTACTACGTCGGTGGCGTCGGCACCCCTTGCCCGCATGGCGGTGAACGCCTCGTGGCCCGGAGTGTCGAGGAACGTGAGCACGGCGCCATCGTCGGTGGTGGCCTGGTAGGCACCGATGTGCTGGGTGATGCCGCCTGCTTCGCCGGACACAACGTTGGCCGATCGGATTCGGTCGAGCAGCAGGGTCTTGCCATGATCTACGTGACCCATCACGGTGATCACCGGCGGACGGTGGGGCCAGCTGGCCACGATTTCCTCGTCGTCCTCGTCGGGGAACTCGAGCACCTTGCGGAGCTCGACCTCTTGTTCTTCACCAGGATCCACCAGACGGATCTCGGCGCTGACCTCGGCGGCGAACAGTTCGATCATGTCGTCGCTCAGCGACTGGGTCGCTGTAACCATCTCTCCGTTGGTGAGCATGAAGCGCACCACGTCGGCCGCCGTGCGATTCAGCTTGGGCCCAAGGTCCTGGGCGGTCGAGGCTCGCTCGATGACGATCGTTCCTTCCGGAACCGGCGCATCCTCAGCGGTGTACTGAGGTATGTCCATCGGCATGAGGTCTTCACGGCTGCGACGACGCCGCTTCTTGCGTCGCTGACCCCGATTACCAGGACCGCGTCCGGGAGGACCACCGCGTCCGGGAGGACCACCGCGTCCGGGGAAACCGCCCGGTCCGCCACCGCCGGGGGGACGTCCAGCGCCTGGGGTTGTGCGGTACGGAGATGCGCCCGGCGGGCGGCTGCCGCCACCGGGGCGAGGTGGGGTTGGTTTGCCACCGCCGGGCGGGGGCGGAATCGGCTTACCGCTGTGACCTCGTGGAGGTCCGGGTGGTGGCGGGATCGGCTTTCCGCCCGTCGATCGGGGCGGCGCCGGGCTCTCGGCGGCCGGAGCCGACGGTGCTGAGACAGGAGGTTCGGG
>JABDJU010000267.1 GCA_013003325.1 Acidimicrobiales bacterium | reverse complement strand
GGGCGATGCCGGGCACCGCGTCGATGGGGATCGCCCACACGCGACCCTCGAAGGTCTTCACCTTCTCCGCCTCGGGTAGTAGGCCCCGGCGGATCATCTTCCGTAGCGTTGTGCTCGATACACCGAGAACGTCGGCCGTCTGCCGCAGCGTCATCTGGCCCGGCTCAAGCTCGGGGGAGATCGAGGCGGTGTTGCCCACGGTCGGTCCGGACTCGGTCATCAGGTCGCTCCTTGAACGTCTCGGCTGTGCCGCGCTGCACAACCTGGCGTGCTCCCGAGAGTAGGAGCTGCCACAAGCAGGCCGGTGGACCGTCGGTGTCGGACCCTCAGATCGTGATTACGAACCGCGACCCATCACCGGCTGGCACCACCTCGGCGGTGCCGCCGTGACGTTCGGCGATACGTTTTACAATCGCCAGTCCCAGACCGGCGCCGCGACCCTCTTGCCCCTCCCCCTGCCAGAAGCGGTCGAATACGCGGGTTCGTTGATCGGGGGTCAGGCCTGGTCCAACGTCTTCGACTGCGAGCTGGGCCCTCCCGTCCTCGGCCTTCGCAACCGAAACAGTCACTGTTGAATGCTCCGGCGCCAGCCGGATGGCGTTCGACACCAGGTTCACGGCGGCTCTGCGCAGAGCGAGGCGATCACCGGTGACCTCGACTGGATCGGCCCGGACCTCGAGGCGCAGTCCACGCTGTCGAGCCGACGCCCGGAAATCCTGGACCACCGAGCGGGCCAGGTCACCGAGATCGACGGTCTCACTGGCGTTGACGGGCAGGGACTCTCGAGCCTGGTCGAGCAGTTCATCGACCATGCCACTCATGCGGGTGGCGGCGTCGTAGGCGATGGCGGCCGCCGTTCGGATCTCCTCGTCGTCGCCGCCCTGCAGGGCCAACTCGAGGTTGGTGCGAGCCACGGCGAGCGGATTGCGGAGTTCGTGAGATGCCTCGGCCACGAACCGGCGCTGATCATCGAAGGCAACCTCCAACCGATCGAGCATCGAGTCGAACGTGTCGCCCATGTCTCGCATCTCGTCCCGTGGGCCGGTCATGCCGATCCTGCGACCGAGGTCGGAACCGGTGATGCCCTGGGCGACGGCGGTCATCGAGCGGACCGGCTTGAGAGCCCAGCCGGACAGGAACCAGCCGCTCCCGAAGGCGGCGAGAAAGAGGATCCCGAGGGCGAGGAATGATGACGTACGCAGCGAGTTCAAGGCTCGCCGATACGCATCGAGTTCCACCTTTTCTGCCATCACCCGCTGGCTCTCCTCGGGAAAGATCACCGAGACCTCGGTCAGTTCGCCGGTGGCCAGATCTCGCACGATCTTCTTCTCGGCCATGATGACCGGCTCCACGAGCGTGCTGTTCTCGTAGAGGAAGACCCCGGCGATGGCGGCGGCACCCACCGCGAACACCACCACAGCGAATGCCAGCGACAGCCGAAATCTGATCGTTTCGGCGAAGCTGGGGAGGCGGATCCGACCCATGACGACAGCCCGGCTATCCGGGCACCGGCTCTTTCACGAATCGATAGCCGGCCCCGATCACGGTTTCGATCCACTGCAGCCCGGTCGCCGCGGTCAGCTTGCGGCGCAGGGTCCCCACCGTCACCCGAACGGTGTTGGTGAAAGGATCAGCGGCCGCATCCCACACGTGCTCGAGCAGTTGTTCCTGACTGTGGACATCGTCGGCGTTGGTCATGAAGAATCGCAGCAGTGAGAACTCTTTGGCGGTCAAGTCGATCTCTGCTTCCTTCCACACCACTCGATGGGCGGCCGTATCGAGCCGGAGCCCGGCGATTTCCAGTTCGGCGCCGATGGCCACATCGGCGTCCCTGCGCAACAGCGTGCGCACCCGAGCGAAAAGCTCGGGTAAAGCGAACGGCTTGACCAGATAATCGTCGGCTCCGTCATCGAGACCGGCGACCCGTTCCTCGATGTCGTCCCGCGCCGTCAGCATGAGGATCCGGGGCTGGTGCTCATGCTCGGCCCGAATGGTTCGACAGATGGTTCGACCGTCGCCATCGGGCAGCGTCAGATCGAGGCTGATCAGGTCGTACGGCGTGTACACGGTGATCTCGAGCGCTTCGCTGGCGGTGTGCACCACGTCGACCGCATACCCCTCGCGGCGGAGGGCCTTTCCGATCGCCTCAGCCAGATCTGCTTCGTCGTCGACCACAAGAATCCGCACAGATCAAAGCTAATGCCCGCGACCGTCGCCGTATTCCACGGCGCAACGGAAGTGGGGTAGCCAACTGACACAATGGAGCGGTGACAACCGAGCACCAAACCGCTGCTGCTGAACTCGAGCGCGTGATCTTCGAGGTCAAGAAGGTCATCGTCGGCCAAGACCACATGATCGAACGGCTCCTCGTGGCGGTGCTGGCCCGCGGCCATATCCTCCTGGAGGGACTGCCCGGCCTCGCCAAGACGATGGCCGTATCAACGATGGCCGACGTCATCAGCGGAACCTTCGCACGGCTGCAGTTCACCCCCGACCTGCTTCCTTCGGATCTGACCGGCACCAGAATCTGGCGGGGCAGCGACGAGACCTTCGACATCGAATGGGGTCCGGTCTTTGCCAACTTCTTGCTCACCGACGAGATCAACCGCGCTCCGGCCAAGGTGCAAAGCGCCCTCCTCGAGGTGATGGCCGAGCGTCAGGTCAGCATCGCCGGTGAGACCCGGGCTATGCCCTCGCCGTTCTTGGTGCTCGCCACGCAGAACCCGGTCGAGTCCGAGGGCGTCTACACCCTGCCCGAGGCCCAGCGGGATCGGTTCTTGATGAAGGTCGTCGTCGGTTACCCGTCCCCGACCGAAGAGCTGGAAATCGTACGGCGGTCCGGCGCCGCCGGCGTGCCCCAGGGACTGGCCCGGCTGGAGACGGTGATGACCCCCGACCGGCTCGCCGAGCTCCAAGACCTCTCCCAACGGGTGTACGTCGACACCGGGGTGGCTCAGTACGCCGTCGATTTGGTGATGGCGACCCGCGAGCCCGAGATCAGGGGCCTTCCGGAGCTGGCCCCGCTGATCGACTTCGGCGTCAGCCCGCGAGCCACGCTTGGCCTGATCGACGCCGCCAGAGCACTGGCGTTGATGAGGGGCAGGGGTTATGCCTTGCCTCAGGACGTGTTCGACGTGGCTCGCGACGTGCTGCGCCACCGCCTGATGCTCACCTACGAGGCGCTGGCCGACGACCGAACCGCCGACGACATTCTGAATCGATTGCTGTCGGTCGTACCCGCCGCCGACATCACAATGGCGCGCGCTGACGACGCTCAAATCGCGCCCGTTCGGCCGATCGTGCCCGGTGAGCCGCTCAACGCCGGGAGCACAGATCCAACTACCGACCTAAGCCGGCTGGTGGCGAATGCCTCGAACCAGTCCGCCGCAACCACCGGCGCTCCCGCCGTACTCGACAGCTCGATCCCGGGTCGTCCCACCCCGGCTTCGCCGGCGGAGATCCAGAGCCCAGAGCATCCCGCTCCGTGACCGAGCCGGTCGAAAACGTTGCGGCCGACGCTCGGTCGAAACTCAGGAAGCTCGAGTTGGACGTCACGCGCCGCCTCGACGGTCTGCTGCACGGTGACCACAAGGGCCTCGTCCCGGGCCACGGCAGCGAGCTGGGTGAGACCCGCCGGTATCAACCGGGAGATGACATACGCCGCATCGATTGGAACGTGACGGCCCGCTTGCCCGAGGCGTACATTCGCCAGACGATCGCCGAACGCGAGCTCGAGTCGTGGGTCGTAGTGGATTCAGCTCCGCGTTTGGGCTACGGCTCGGGGCGGCGGGAGAAGCGTGACCTTGCGCTGGCCGCGGCCGCATCGGTCGGGTTTCTCACCCAGCGCGATGGCAATCGGCTGGGGGCGGTCCTAACCGGTCCTCGCGGCGAGAAGGTCATCGCACCCCGCGGGTCGCGCAAACACCTGCTGCATGTTCTCCACCAGGTCGGGTCGGCCCGGACCGACGAGGGCGCCGGGGTCACCGATCTGAGCACCACACTCGCTCGGCTCGGGAGCATCGCCAAGCGACGGGGGCTGATCGCCGTGATCAGTGACTTCCGCGTTCAACCCGGCTGGGAGGCGGCGATGGGAGTGCTGGCTCGACGCCACGACGTGATCGCCTGCGAACTGGTCGATCCGCTCGAGCTGGAATTGCCCAACGTCGGCCTGCTGCCCGTCGTCGATCCTGGCACCGGCGTCGTGGTCGAAGTTCCGACCCATAAGGCGAAGGTACGTGATGCGTACGCCGCGGCGGCGCGAGAGCGGCGGGCCCGGCTGAACGCCCATTTCCGTCGTCATGGCATAGACCACATCGAGATGCGAACCGACCACGACTGGCTCGATGATGTCGTCCGCTTCGTCGCCCAACGCAAGCATCGATTGCTCTCCACGGCAGGACGACGCCGATGAACGACGACATCGATCCGTTTCGCGTCTTCGACATCGGGTTCCTCAGCGCGGGGCGACTCTGGCTACTCCTCTTGCTTCCGGTACTGCTCGTCAGCTACTTGGTGCTTCAGCGTCGCCGCGCGGTGTACGCCGCCCGGCTCGCCAGTACCGACCTGCTGTCGTCAGTGCTCCCCAAGCGGTCGGGTTGGCGTCGCCACGTCACCGCCGGCCTCCTGCTTCTTGCTATCGCTTCGATGCTGATCGGGTTCGCCGAGCCGGCTCGAGAAATGCAGGTGGAGCGGGATCGGGCCATCGTGATGCTGGCGATCGACGTGAGCCTCTCGATGGAGGCCGCCGACATCGAGCCATCGCGATTGGCAGGAGCCCAGAAGGCGGCGATCGACTTCGTCGACGACCTACCGCCCGGCCTCGAAGTCGGACTCGTCAGCTTCGCCGAGACGGCGTCCGTCAGGGTGTCGCCCACCCGTGACCGCAATCAGGTGATCGCCGCCATCCAAGGGCTCGAGCTGGCACCGGCGACCGCGATCGGCGAAGCGATCTTCACTTCCCTCGACGCGCTGTTGAACGCTCCGCTGGATGAGACAGGGCGCATTCCGCCCAGCACGATCGTGCTCTTGTCCGATGGAACCACGACAGCGGGCCGTGAGGACACCTTGGCGATCGCTGCGGCCAACGAGGCCCAGATCGCAGTCTCTACGATCTCCTTCGGCACGCCGGCCGGATCGATCCTGTACGACGACCCGGTGACCCCTCAGGTAGAGCAGTTCCTGATCGAGGTGCCGGTGGCGGAGGATAACCTGCAGCGGATCGCCGACGAGACCGGCGGGCTCTACTTTCAAGCTTCGTCTCTCGAAGAGCTCGAGGCGGTATACGCCGACATCGGCTCTGCGGTCGGGTCGGGGATCGAATTCACTGAGATCGCCGAATGGTTTGCGGCCGCCGCGGCCGCCTTGACCATCCTGGCCGGCGGGCTGTCATTGTGGTGGTTCCAGCGGCTGATTTGATCAGCGACGCTTCAGACGTTCTCCGCAGTCGGTTGCCCCGACTCGACCGGATCGCGCAGGTCGATGACGTCTCGCGTGGGCTTGCCGACCTTCTCACTCACCACCTTTGAGCTCTCACCCGGCTTCATGGACACGCCGTACAGCACGTCGGCGGCTTCCATGGTCCGTTTCTGGTGGCTCACGATGATCAGCTGGGCGTCGTGGCGGAACTCTTGAACCAGGGTCAGGAAGCGGTTGAGGTTGAAGTCGTCGAGCGCGGCCTCGACCTCGTCCATCACATAGAACGGTGACGGGCGGCTGCGGAACACGGCGAACAAGAAGCCGAGCGCTGTCAGCGAACGCTCCCCGCCCGACAGCAACGAGAGCTTCTTCACGTTCTTGCCCGATGGTTTGGCCTCGATTTCGATGCCGGTGTTCAACAGGTCGTCGGGGTCGGTGAGGATCACCGAGCCCTTGCCGCCGGGGAAGAGCTTGGAGAAGAGATCGGCGAAGTTGGCTGCAACATCGGCGTAGGCGGCGGCGAACACGCCGACGATCTGCTCGTCGATTTCCCGGATCAGG
>JABDJU010000264.1 GCA_013003325.1 Acidimicrobiales bacterium | reverse complement strand
GCCCGGATGAACCGGTCCTTGGCTCGGGCCGCGGCCCGAGCGGCCCGGCGGTTCTCGGCGGTGTTTTCACCGCGCTCGATCGCTTCGCGGGCATCGCGGCCCTTTTCGATGATCTGGCTTAGCTCGCGTTCCTCGATGGCGGTGAGGAGCGGCACCAGGCCGATTTCATTCAGGTATTGACCTACTGAGTCACTCATGTAGCGCGTCTCTAACTCTCGTGCGGGTTTCAGGGAGTGGGGGGCTGGGCGGGGCGGGACGAATGCGGGTGTTTCCATCACGCTCTTTACATGAGGTCGTTTGTGCCGAAAGTGGTCCAGAGGCTGGATATGTTGTTTTGGCACGTCTGGTCATGCAAAGACCAAGCGTCATTAGTACTACAGAGGGTTCCCGCGAGTCGAGTGACATAGGTCACCCGAGGGTGCCTTTTGCTGCTCTTCGAGCTAGTGCCTCGCCACACTCACCGACAAGATGTCTCCCTCCGCCACAGCCGCACCGCCCGTCTCGGGTCGCATCGGGCTCTTCGGTGGGACCTTCGACCCACCCCATATCGGACATCTTCTTACTGGTCAGAGCATCGCGGAGCGCCGCAAACTCGATCAGATCTGGTATGTGGTCGCCAATGATCCCTGGCAGAAGAGCGGCGACCGCAGCGTCACCCCGGCCGCGATTCGCCTCGCCATGGTGCAGGAAACGTGTTTTTGGTCACGTCACCCCGAATTCGAGAGCCGAGCGTGCGATATCGAGATTCGGGCCGGCGGACCGAGCTACACCGCCGACACCCTCAGAAGCCTTTCGAGCGTTCACCGCGATGCCGAGTTCGAGGTGATCGTCGGCAGCGATGCCGCCGCCCAGCTGCATACCTGGCAAGACTCTGACTGGCTTTCTGAGCATGCCACCTTCGTCGTGGTTCAGCGGGGCGGCCAGCCGGCACAGGCAGCTCCTGGGTTCCGGGTATGCGCGGTCGAAGCGCCCCTGCTCGAGGTGTCGAGCACAGAGATCCGGGCGCGAACCCGTCGTGGCCTGCCCATCACCCATATGGTTCCCGGTCCCGTCGCGGCCGTGATCGAAGCTCACAACCTGTACCGGGAGGCGTCGTGAGGCGCAGGACCCGAAGACGGTTCGCCGTCGTCGAGCTTTGCCTTTTTCTCGCCATCCCGCTTCTCGGTTATCTCGGCTTCCGCACCCTGCTCGACACCCGGACCGGCACCTTCATCGAGGACCCCGGGCCCGATGAGCCGGGCTGGGTCGCCCTGGTCGACCCGTCGCCCGTCGTCGGGGTTGTCGAAATGGATCAGGGTGCCATCACTGGTGTGGCGGTCATCGTCGGCATCGGTGAAACCGCTCGCGGGGGAGCGGTGGTGCTCGTTCCCGCTGAGCTCATGACATCGGAGGGTGTGCCCCTCAACTCGCTCACCGCGGAGAGTGCCATCGATGCGGTGGCCGAAACGATGCGGCTCGCGATCCCGTCCCGCGAGGTGGTTGATGCCCAACGCTGGACCGAAGTGCTCGGAACCACCACGTACTCACTCGACAACCCAGACCCCGTCCCCGGCGAATCCGACGACTTCCTCTTCGAGGTGGGTCGGGTCGAGGTGAGTGCGTCGAGCACGTCGGCGTTTCTCGGACGAACCGTCGATGGCGCCGATTCACTCGCTGCGCTCGTTCGTCGAGAACTCTTCTGGAAAGAGGTCCTCGCCTCGCCGCCGCCCGAAAACGACGATTCGTTGAACCGAACGATCCAGGCGGTGAGCGGCGGCCCCCACGAGGTCGCTCGCCTGCCACTGGTTCGCGGCGCAGAAGGCGCCCCCGCCGCAGAGCCCGACCTGACCGAAGACCTCGTTCGTCGGGTTGTTGCATTCCCGGCCGGTGATCAGCCGGGACGGCGGTTGCTGATCCGGATCGAAGATCGAACCGGATCCGCCGATCTCGACGCGGCGGCCCGCTCATTGGGGCGGACCGGCATCGAAGTGGTGGCCATCTCCAACGGAGCGATGTTCGACGACGCCGCCACCGAGGTGAGGGTGGAACCCGGCTCGGAACAGATCGAGGAGCTGCGGTCAGCATTTCCTGGGGTCGACGTCGTGGTGAACGCAGCGCTGCTACCGGGTGACCCCGCCGTTCTCCAGCTGGGTCCGGGCCACGTTTCGCTGCTCGCTGGTTGGGACTCAGGCTGAGCTTCGGACGGTCCCAGCTGATCGAGCGGCTACGCCGACTTCTGTTCGAATCTCGGAACGTCGGACCAAAGGCGCTCGAGGTTGTAGTACTCGCGAGACGCATGATCGAAGACGTGCACCACGAATGCGCCGTAATCCATCAGCACCCAGGACAGCGAGTCAAGACCTTCGACCCTCACCGGTTTCGTCTCTGAACTCACCGTGAGCTTGTGCTCGATGTGCTCGACGATCGCTCTCACCTGTCGAGGGTTCGACCCGCTGGTGACGACAAACCAGTCGGTGATGCCCATCACCTCGCCCACGAAGAACGCCATCGTGTCGTCCGCCTTACGATCCTCGGCCGCCTCGATCACATCCCGTATGTGAGCCCGAAGCTCCTCCTCGGAGCGGCGTCGTTCTGGTTCTGGATCTTTCAGGGGGTTCTCCCGGCGCAGCGAATAGGTGTGAGTAGAAACGATACCCCGATGCGGCGATCGCTCCGAAACAATCGAGACCAGCACCGGCGGTGACTTGTGGAGCTTAGGAGAATTGAACTCCTGACCTCTTCCATGCCATGGAAGCGCTCTACCAACTGAGCTAAAGCCCCAACCCTCGTTCGAGGTGGAGCAACCAATTTACCGTCACTGTGCGATATCCGCACGGCGATTTTGCTTCTCTTGATCGCCCGACAACCCGCCGGCGGCGACCTAGCTTTTGCTCATGATCGGCGGGGGTGCGCCGATAGACGAACGTGAACACCTATGCCGCCACCCAGGCCCAGCATGCATCAAACGAGGGGACTGGCGACGCTCAACCCTCGCCGAGATGGTCATCAACTGACGATCTGCTGGTGTGGACGGTGTCGCGCATCGACGGAGGTCGACGCCTCGGTGTCGAGCCCGATTGCCATGTTGTCTACGCCATGAGCAGGGGCTACTTCGTGGAACAGACCCGCAAGTTCCGTGCATCGGCCGAGCAGTGCATCGACATGTTGCAGCGGGGCAAGAAGGCCGGAACAGTCCAACGCAAGATTGCCTTGGACA
>JABDJU010000256.1 GCA_013003325.1 Acidimicrobiales bacterium | reverse complement strand
GCTGGCATCAGCTCGCCGGAGTCGGCCGGGTGGAGAGCTTTCACGGTCGATTCGGAACATCCCAACTCGACCGTCGCGGCAGCACGACCACCAGAATCCTGGGGCCCCAACTCAATGGCGAGAAGTGGCTTGCGATACACGACTCCGATGGCGGCGAACTCGATGGTGATCTCGAGTGGGATCGAGCTGTCGGGCCGATGCAGTTCATCCCCACGAGTTGGGCGGTCTTCGCAGCCGACGGAAACGGCGATGGAATTCGCGACCCCCACAACCTCTACGACGCCGCCCTCGCTGCAGCCGACCACCTGTGCGGCAGCCAGCTCGATGACCCGTCGAACTTCCGGGCCGCATTGTTGAGGTACAACCGCAGCTCCGCGTACGGCCGCAACGTCACACGGTTCGCCGAGCGATACCACGAACTGATCGTCATCGTTTCGCCGTGGGACAGCGAGGCCCCATCGCGTCCGGACGCCTAGGGCTCGGACAGTTCCGAGGCCGCCCGCTCGAAGTCGGCCAAGTCCTGGAAGTGGCGATAGACGCTGGCGAATCGCATCGCCGACACCAGGTCGAGTTCTTTCAGCGAGTCGAGCACCGCTTCACCAAGGGCATGGGTCTCCACTGGTGATCCTGCCGTACGAGCGGTCTCTTCGACCCGGTCGACGATCGCCACCACCTGCTCAGCAGAGACGGGTCGTCCCTTCACCGCGTGCTCGATACCGCTCTGCACCTTGGAGCGAAGAAACAGTTCACGGTCCCCGTTTCGTTTGAGCACCTGGAGCGGCGCCTCTTCGTATCGTTCGAAGGTTGTGAACCTGTGCTCGCACGCAGGGCATGAGCGGCGACGCCGCACGGCGGCTCCGTCATCGGTGTTCCTTGAGTCGATGACCCTCGTGTCGGGCGCATCACACTGACGACACTTCACTCCCCCAATCGTAGGCCCGGGAGCACATCACGCTTCCACTTGCTACAGATTTGCGAGCTCGGCAGGAATCACGAGGGGCTGACCCGCCCAAATAGTCGATCCCCCGTTGCGCTCGGCGAGCTTCTGCACGACTTTTCTGCGGTCCTCGCCCGGCGCGACGACCGCGGCGATGCCCCAGAGCGTGTCGCCGGGCTTCACCACCATCACAGCCTCGCCCGACCCCTGCGGCGCCGGCGGCGCGGCGGCCGGCTTGTTGAGTTGGTCCCAGCCGGACTCGGGTGGAGCGCCCTGCAGAGCGCCGAAAGCCGAGACAAGCACGAACGCGGCGGAGACGACCAGCGCCAGCACGATCGCCTGTGAGTGCGCACTCGCCTTCGATTGCTGCGGGATCGCAGCGGAACTGTGGTCGCCAATGCCAGCGTCGACCCCGGGCGACACCACACCGGGGACGGGTTTGGGGGCCGGGAGTGCGTGCAGATGACGCGGCCGGGGCCGACGGGCGTTGGGGGTGGGAGCCTCGAGGCTCCGACGGGGAAGGGTGTAGATCGGATCGGATGTGAGTAGTGCGACCATGGTGTTCATACTCCTCAGGGGGTGTGACAGAGTCGGTGGAGCGGTTTCTCAGCCGGGGCGGATTTCGACGGCGATCTCAGTTGCGAACGCCTGTTCGTTTGTCTGGATTCAGCAACCTAGACCGAACGCGTGTTCTGCACAACCCCGGAGCTGAGAGAAAATCGAACAAACGTACGCTTTTCGTGCCATACTGGGACTATGTCGGCCTCCGAGCACCAACTCACATCCCGCCAGCGATCGATTCTCGAGTTCATCGAGGCGTTCATGGAAGACAACGGCTACCCGCCATCGGTGCGGGAAATCGGCAAATACGTGGGCATGCGCTCCAGCTCGACGGTGCACACTCACCTGAACAACCTGCAGGAGAAGGGCTTTCTCACCCGCGACCCGTCCACCCCTCGGGGTCTCCGGGTCAACTGGGATTCGGCCACCGGTGCGGTCGATGTCGAACGGCGACCGATGCGCCACGTGCCATTGGTCGGCGACGTGGCGGCCGGCACCGACGTTCTGGCGGCCCAAAACATCGAGGAGAGCCTTCCTGTACCGGCCGATTTCACCGGAGAAGGCGACCTCTTCATGCTCAGGGTCAAGGGCGACTCCATGATCGATGCCGGCATCCTCGACGGCGATTTCGTGATCGCCAATGTCCAGAACACCGCCGAGTCCGGCGACGTCGTTGTCGCCGGAATACCCGGAGACGAAGCGACGATCAAGACCTACAGCGTCGATGCCGACAGCGAGCAGATCGTCCTGCTCCCTTCCAACCACGACCTCTCTCCCATGCCGTTCGACCCCGATGATGTACAGATCTTCGGCCGGGTCGTCACGGTGATGCGGCGGCTCTGAGCGCCGGCCTCTCAACGACGGTCCTGACTACCGATCAGATTGTGTCATCCGACACAACTTGGTAGTCTTTGGCCAGTCGGGAGGGGGATGTCCGACTCACGAACCGGAGCTTCAGGGCTCCGGTTCGTTCGTTTTGTACAGGGGGCGTCCGACCCGGAGCGATCGCGATGGGCCGAAGACTCCTATCCTCGACGGTCGTGACCGATCTCCTCGCCAAGACCGCCGCCTTCGTGGACATCCCGTCGGTGAGCTTTGCAGAGAAGGAGTTCGTCGACTGGCTCGAGCGCGACCTCAGGGCCGTCCCGTGGCTCTCGGTCGACCGCATCGGCGACAACATCGTGGCCCGAACCTCATCGGGTCGGTCCCAGCGCATCATCCTCGCTGGGCACACCGACACCGTGCCGGTGAACAACAACGGGCGGGCCCGGATCGAGGGCGACATCCTCTACGGGGTGGGCTCAGCCGACATGAAAGGAGGACTCGCCGTCTTCCACGAGATCGCTCACACCGTTCCCGAACCAGCTGTAGACCTCAGCTTCGTCTTCTACGCACGGGAAGAGGTCGCCCAGGAGCACAGCGGGCTCGGCGAGCTCATCCGAACCGCCCCGCACCTGCTCGAAGCTGACTGCGCAATCCTCGGTGAGCCGACCGACGGCGAGATCGAGGCGGGGTGCCAAGGAGCCCTCCGTTTCCGGATCACGCTGGGCGGTGATCGGGCCCACACCGCACGACCTTGGATGGGTCGCAACGCGATCCATCGAGCCGGCCCGCTGCTCGTGGCCCTCGCCGCCTATGAGCCCAGGCGGCCGGTGCTGGATGGGTGTGAGTTCATCGAGTCGGTCCAGACGGTCCGGGTCGACGGGGGACAAGCGGGCAATGTGGTTCCCGATCACGTCGCGGTCACGGTCCATCACCGGTACGCGCCAGATCGCAGCGCCGACGTTGCCGAGCAGTGGTTCCTCGCGTACATCGACGAGTTCATCGATGCCGACGACGAGATCGAACTGATCGACCGGACCCACGCGTGCCCTCCATCGCTGAACCACCCGATCCTGGCCCGCCTCGCCCAAGGACGCCCCAAGTCGGCCAAGCTGGGCTGGACCGATGTGGCCCGGTTTGCCGAGCTCGGCATTCCCGCCACCAACTTCGGTTCCGGGGATCCGACGGTCGCCCACACCGAACACGAGCACCTCCGACGCGACAGCATCGAGCGGACCTTCGCCGCCATACATGCACTCGTGACCGGCACCACCTGATCCACCGCATTCACGGTCCTTCCAAAGATTTTGATACGTTCGCCGTCATGATCTCACGCTTGAGCTCCCGGCGGAGTTGGCTCATCGCTGCGCTCCTCTCATTGCTGCTGTCGTCAATCCCCACCACCCCGGCCGGAGCAGCCGGCCCTGTGGATGGGCGCTTTGCCACCGACGAGATCCTGGTGAACCAGGTGTACCTCGATCTGTTCGGGCGCTCGGCCGATCGAGCTGGACTCGCGTTCTGGTCCGACCAGGTCCGGGCTGGCCTCAATCCGGCCGAGCTGTACAACCAGTTCGTCGGCTCCGCCGAATTTGCCGGTTCGGTCGCCCCGGTGGCGCGGCTGTACTACAGCGTGTTGGGGCGCGGACCCGACGCCGAGGGTCTGCGCTACTGGGCCGGAACGCGTCGCGAGGGATCGTCGCTCTCCGCGATCGCCGAAGCGTTCCTGGCCGGCGCAGAGTTCGATGCCTTGAGCTCGGCCACCACCGACGACGAGATCGTCGAAGCCGTGTATGGCCGGGTTTTGGGCCGGACGCCCGACGCCGCCGGACTCCAGTACTGGCGGGGTGAGATCTCCTCGGGCCGCCTCACGGTTGCCGAGTTCGTCGCAGCCGTGAGCGAATCACTCGAACACCAGAACCGGCGCAATGCCGAGGTGGTGGTGACCACGGTGTACCTGGCGATGCTGCAGCGGGCACCGGACGCTGCCGGCCTCGCCTACTGGACTCAACAGGTTCGATCCGGCGCATCGCTTCTGGAATTGATCGATCCGATCATGAACGGTGCCGAGTACAGAGGGCGCTTCGCACCCTCCCCCACCCCATCGGTAACTCCGCTGGTCAGCGGACTCACCATCCCATGGGGAGTTGCACCTCTACCCGACGGCACTGCCCTCGTCACCGAGCGGGGTGGGCGGCTCCTGCGCATCAGCGCCGACGGACAGAGCGATGTCGTCTCGGCCGATCTGTCCGACCTGTTCGCGTCGGGCGAAACCGGGATGATGGGGATCGTGGCCGACCCGGGCTTCTCGCAGAACAACCGCTTCTACACGTGCCAGGGCCACTCTTCACCACGTGAGATCCAAGTGATCACATGGACGTTGAGCGGCACCGCCGCCACCCGGGTCGCCGATCCGCTGGTGGGCGGGCTGCCGATCGGCAGCGGTCGCCACGGCGGCTGTCAGCTCGCCTTCGACACCGAAGGTCGTCTCATCATTGGCACCGGCGACTCCGCCGTCGGCTCCCTGCCTCAGAATCTGTCGAGCCTGGGAGGCAAGACCCTCCGGGTCGACCCCACAACCGGTCTCGGCGTCAGCGACAACCCCTTTAGCAGCTCGTCCAACCCCGATACAGCCAGGCTCCTGTCGTTCGGCCACCGCAACGTGCAAGGCGTCTCGATTCACCCCGAAACCGGTGACGTCTGGACCGTGGAGCACGGACCGAGCAGTGATGACGAGGTCAACCGCATCGTTCCCGGCGGCAACTACGGCTGGAATCCGGTGCCCGGCTACAACGAGTCGGTTCCGATGACAGATCTCGCCGAGTTTCCTGACGCCGTACCCGCGGCGTGGGCGACCGGCTTTCCCACGCTCGCCCTCGCCGATGGCGAGTTCCTGACCGCCCCGCAGTGGGGGGCGTGGCGAAACGGGTTCGCCGTGTCCGCCCTCAAAAACCAGTCGCTGCGCGTCTTGTTCTTCGCCGACAACGGACTGCCGCTGGGCCAGAGCCTGATCATCGACGGCGACTACGGCCGGCTTCGGGCCGTCGCCGAAACCGCCGACGGATCACTGCTGGTGACAACGAGCAACGGTTCGGGCAACGACCAAGTACTCAGGGTGTCACCGGGCTCCTAGCTCAGGGTGGCTGCTCGGCTCAGCTGATGTCGCGCACCATGGCAATGCGCACGTGATCGGTTGCCGCCCCGCCGTAGAAGTCGCCCGGGCTGGTGACGATGCCCAGCTCGGAGGCGAGCAGTTCGGCAAAAGCCCAGGAATCTCTCTCCGGTGCCTGAGCCCACAGGTAGAAGCCTCCTTCGGGCATGGGCACGTCGACGCCGATCCGTTCCTTGAGCACGGTGATGCCCCGCTCGAGCCTCGCTCGGTAAATCAGCCGTTGATTCTCCACGTGATCGTGATCTCCGAAGGCTACGACCCCCGCATGCTGCATCGGTCCGGGCACCATGAACCCGGCATGTTTCCTCGTTTCGCCGAGGTACTCGAGGAGCTCGGGGTCTCCGGCGTACACCCCGGCCCGCGCCCCGGCCAGGTTCGATCGCTTGGAAAGACTGTGAACCGCAACCACACCGTCAGTTCCATGTTGGAGGATGCTCGCCGGCGGACCCTGCCAAGTGAACTCGATGTAGCACTCATCAGAAAAAACCGGAATCCCGCGGCCGCGTCCCCAGCGGGCGGCGGCTTCGAGATCCTCGACCGCTCCGGTCGGATTCCCAGGCGAATTGATCCACAGACACAGCGCCCGATCCGCATCGGCGGGGTCGATGGCATCGAGCCGCAACCGCCAGTTCTCGTCGACGGGAACCGCCACCGACCGGCAGTGACCCAGGGTCGCGCCCATCGCATACGACGGGTAGCTGACCGCTGGGTACAGCACGGTGTCGAGGTCGGGACGACGCAGCTTCAGATAGTGCGGAAGACCGGCGACGAACTCCTTAGAGCCGACAGTGGCTCGAACATCGTGGGCCGTGAGGTTGGTACCGGTACGGCGATTCAGCCACTCGGCGGCCGCCTCCCGGTAGGCGTTGGTCCCGATCGATGGCGGGTATCCACGCTCGGCCCCGGAGGCGGACATGGCGTCGATCACCGACTGCGGAGGAGGGTCGCTCGGCGCCCCAATGCTCAGATCAATCCCTCCGTTGCTGTGTCGGCGGGCGATCTCCTTGATCTTGTCGAGCCGGTCGTAGGGGTAGGGAGGCGGCACGTAGGGGCGGTCACCGAGCGCATCGCTCATCCGACGATCCAATCGTCGAGACGGGACGCCGAATCATCGGCCAACCGGGCCGTGAACCGCATGCCGTCGGCGTCGCTGTACTCGGTGAGAACCTCTCCCTCTCTGTGAAGGGCAGCGACCACATCACCGCGGCTGAACGGAATCGCCAGGTCATAGACCGATGATCCGGCCCGCAATCGATCGCCGATGGCCCGCAGCAGATCGTCGAGCCCGTGGCCGGTCTGGGCCGAGATCCCAACCGAACCCTCGTTCAAATCGACCAGTCGCTTCACCTCCTCCGAGGCGTCCATCTTGTTGAACACCAGGAGCTGCTCCACCTCGCCGGCCCCGATGCCCTCGAGTACCTCCCTAACCGCCATGATGTGGGCGTCGGGGTCGGGGCCCGCCCCATCGACCACGTGAAGCAAGAGGTCGGCCCCGGCCGCCACCTCGAGGGTTGACTTGAACGCCTCGACGAGGGTGTGGGGCAGCTTCTTGACAAACCCGACCGTGTCGGTGAGCAGGATCTGCTCCCCTCCTGGAAGCCTGAGCTTTCTGGTGGTGGGATCGACGGTGGCGAACAACTGATCCTCGACCTTGACGTCGGCTCCGGTCAGCGTTCGCAAGAGCGTGGATTTACCAGCGTTGGTGTACCCGACGATCGAGACGACCGAGTACGGCGAACGGTGCCGGGCCTTGCGCTGGTTCTCCCGCCGTCCAGAAATCGCCTTCAGGTCGCGTTCCAGCTTGTGGATTCGCCGCAGCAGACGGCGGCGATCAACCTCGAGCTGTGTCTCGCCCGGACCGCGCGTACCGATTCCGCCGGCCTGCTGGCTGAACGATTTCTTGCCGCGGAGCCGGGGCAGGTTGTAGCGCAGCTGGGCCAGCTCGACTTGCGTTTTCCCCTCGGTCGAGGTGGCGTGCTGGGCGAAGATGTCGAGGATGACCGCGGTGCGGTCGAGGGCGGTACGACCGAGGATCTTCTCCAGGTTGAATCCCTGCGCCGGCGTGAGCTCGTCGTCGAACACGACGGTGTCCGCATCGTGTGCCAGGGCGGTCTCGAGGATCTCATCGACCTTGCCCTTGCCAACGAAGGTGGCACGGTCGGGGCGATCGCGGCGCTGCATGATGCGGGCCACCACATCGGCGCCGGCGGTATCGACCAGCAGCTCCAACTCGTCGAGGCTGGCCTCCGCTACGGCGGGGTCCATCCCGCTGTGAGCCATTCCGACCACGACGATGCGCTCCCGAAAGGCGCGATCGAGGAATCCGCCCCGGATCTCGCCGCCGTATTCGCCGAACGCACCGCGATGGGTCTCCTCGGCCTCAACATCGGTCTCGTCGTCGATGGGATCACCGTCGCCGGGGTCGCTCCACCACGAGCCTTCATCCGGCGGATAGAGCTCCGGGGCTGATGGAACGCTGTCGTTGTCGAGGGGTTCGGAAGAAGACACGATTCAGTCGGGCACGTCGATGTGGGCAACGTAGGTGGTGGGTCCGGTGAGGAACACCTCGTCGTCATCGGCGAGATCCACGGTGGCGTCTCCACCGGGCTGCCTGACAGTAACCGAACTCTCGGTGAGACCCCACCGATTTGTTGCCCACGCCGCAGCCGACGCACCCGATCCACAGGCCTCGGTCACGCCCGCTCCTCTCTCCCACACGTAGAGCGAGATCGAGGTCGGGTTGTCGACCCGGATCAGGTGGAGGTTGATTCCTCGGTCGTAGTTGGTCTCAACCTCGGGACCGATCGACGTGAGATCGATCAGCTCAGGATCGTCGATCTCCACCACCAGATGCGGGTTGCCGATATTGACCGTCTGTTGCCTGATCGGCTGAAGCCCGAACAGCTCCCATTTGTCGTAGGGGTCCGGACCCGGCGCAGCGGCTCCCATGCTGACCCGGGCATGATGCACACCGCTGCGGCGGTCGCCCCAAATCTCCAGCTGGCGTATGCCGCCATCGGTGCGGATGCTCAGGGCTGCCCGTTCGGTGACCCCTCTGCTCATCACGATCGCCTGGGCCAGACAACGGATTCCGTTGCCGCTGACCTCGGCGCGGCTTCCGTCGGCATTCCACAGCGCCATCGACCAGAGCGAGCCGTCCGACGCCAAAGGTTCGGCGGCAATGAGCCCGTCGGCACCGACGCCGCGCCGCCGATCGCACCACGCCAATGCATCCGTGGGCGAAAGCGTCCGGGCCGGCTCGACCGCGACCAGAAAGTCGTTGCCAAGACCGTGGTGTTTGCTGAGTCGTATCACTCCGGTTCAGTGTACGAGGTTTGCCACATAGCCTCGGAGTGTGGAGAGCGAAATGGATGAGGCCCTGTTCAGCTCTGCCGTTGCGGTCGAGATTTCAGCATCGTTCCCAGTCATTTCAGATATCCAAGGAGCGGCCCCAGCCGACCGACCAGACCTGCACGGAGACCTTCCTGCGCTGCCGGGCGCTCTGGGCCGCGGCCTCGCTGCGGTCCACGATGTACGTCCTCCCCCTTCGGCGCAACCGCTCGATCTCGTCGCCTGCGTCCAGGAGCGATTTGTTCGCGGCGAGATCCGCCCAGACGAACTACCCGATCCATACCGCCGATACTCCGCGGTGCGCCTCGTCGAACTGTGGCAGGACCGACACGCGCCGCCCGACCGGTCGGTGTGCTTGGTCGGGGCTGCCACGATCGACCGTTTCCTCATCGACCGAGGCGAGGTGGCCGGCCTCGTTGCACCGTTTGGACTGGTCGGCGATCGCCACCTGGACCTTGCGGTGCTGCACCACAGCATCCACGACACGCTCGGCCCCGAGGCCGTGTTCGGGTTCTACCAGGCCTACGGGTCTGACCCCGATCTCGTCCGGCTCGACCATCACGTTCTCACGTCGTTGCTTCTTGGATGGCTCCGGTGACCGGTGCCCCGATCGTCATCGTGGGCCCAACCGGCAGCGGAAAGTCAAACCTAGGAGTGCAACTGGCGGTGAGGCTGGGTGCGTGCCAGATCATCTCCGCCGATGCGATGTCGGTGTATCGCGGCATGGATGTCGGCACGGCCAAGCCGACCGAGGCCGAGCGAGCCGGCGTCACCCATCACCTCATCGACGTGGTCGACCCGACCGAGGAATTCGATGTGGCCCAGTTCCAGCATCACGTCGCGGATGCATTGGCCCAGGTCGAATCGAGTGGCGAACGAGCTGTGTTGGTGGGTGGGACCGGACTGTACGTCCGTGCCGTCGTCGACGATTTCGACACCCCGCCCAAGTTCCCCGACCTTGCGGCGGAACTGAGCGCCGAGCCTGACACCGCGATGCTGCACTCCCGCCTGGCCGAACTCGACCCGCTCGCCGCCACGAGAATGGAGCCCGGCAACCGTCGTCGGGTACTGCGGGCTCTCGAGGTCACGCTCGGTAGCGGCCGACCTTTTTCATCGTTCGGCCCCGGGGTCGATGCGTATCCGCCTACCCGCTTCGTCCAGCTCGGCCTCGAAATCGACCGCAGCAGCCTCGATGCACGGATCAACGCCAGGTTCGATCAACAGATGGAACGAGGATTCCTCGATGAGGTTGCCCTGCTGCCTCGCCCGCTGTCGCGAACCGCAAGCCAGGCGCTGGGCTACAGGGAACTGCTGCGCCACCTCGACGACGGCGCACCGCTTGCTGAGCAGGTGGAAGAAGCGAAGAAACGAACGAGGCGGTTCGCGCGGCGACAGCAGCGATGGTTCCGTCGAGACCCTCGGATCCGATGGCTGGACGCCCTCTCCCCCACGCTCATCGACGACGCCCTCACCGCCCTGGCCGAGGCCGATCGATCGGACTCAGACGCGAATCAATAGTTCACCGTTGGGGACCACGAACCACGCAGAGGGGTCCGTCATCCACTCCTTCCACCCCTCGACGATCACCGCCAGATCCTCCTCGGTGGCGATGGCGTACTCACGGGCCTGCGTGCCGAACGCCGAACTGACCGACCGCTCAGCCCAGAGGGCGCCCCACCACAGTCGTTCTGCTTCGGTGCAGTAGAGCCAGGTCCCGACGGACGCTTCGACGCGGTCTCGCTCGATTCCGGCTTCAGCGGTCCACCGCAGCAGGTGGCGGGCGGCGTCGGGCTCGGCGTCATTGCGTCGAGCCACCCGCTGGTACACATCCATCCAGAGATCGAGGCCTGCAGGTTCGGGGTACCAACTCATGGCGTGATAATCGGCATCCCTCACCGCAACAAGACCACCGGGCTTGGCCACTCGAACCATCTCTTTCAGCGCGGTCACGGGGTCGCTCAGGTGCTGAAGCACTTGGTGGGCGTGAACCACATCGAAGCTGTTGTCCTCGAACTCCAGCCGGTAGACGTCGCCGAGCCGGAACTCGACGTTGTCGGCCCCCCGCTCCACCTTGGTAGCTTCGGCCGTGTCGAGAATTCCCTCGGCCGTGTCGATTCCTAGGACGTGACCTACCCGCGTGGCCAGATCACAAGAGATCGTCGCCGGCCCGCAGCCGACGTCGAGCAGCGACAGTGCGGGCGAGAGATGGGCGAGCAGATAGCCGGCTGAGTTCTGAGCCGTTCGCCAGGTATGCGACTTCAGCACGCTGGAGTGATGGCCGTGGGTGTACGTGTCGTTCACCGAACCGATCCTAGAGCCAGCGATCTCGGTGCCTCCCGGCCCGCCAGCCCGATATAACGACTCGGTGAGCCCCCACGAACAGGACCAGGCACTCCGCGACGACATTCGCCGCCTGGGTCGCCAGCTCGGCCAGTCGATCGCCCGCCAGGAAGGCCAGTCGTTCCTCGACCTCGTCGAACGGGTGCGGATCCTGTCCCGCTCGTTGCGGCGGGACGGCGACGAGGACGCCGGTCTCGAACTCACCACCATCCTCGCCGACGCCGACCTGGTCGATTCGATGCGGCTGGTCCGAGCGTTCACCACGTACTTCCACCTGGCCAACGTGGTCGAGCAGGTACATCGAATCGAAGATCTCAACCTCAGCAAGGCCAACGCCGGGCGACTGTCCGACACCATTCCGTCGCTCACCCACAAAGGGTTCTCCGGCGACGACATCGTCGAGGGGCTCCTGCGGTCGTCGCTGCAACCGGTGTTCACCGCCCACCCGACCGAGGCATCTCGACGGTCGATCCTCGACAAGCTCCGCCAGATCGCCCAACTGGTCGAAGCACGTGGCTCGGACCGCTGCACCAGCTGGGAGCAGCGGCGTATCGACCGACGGATCGACGAACTGGTCGACGCTCTATGGCAGACCGACGAGATCCGGCGGGAGAAACCCTTGCCCCTCGACGAGGCCCGCACCCTTCTCTACTACGTTGAGCAGGTCGTTCGACACAGCCTGCCCAGCATCTGGGAAGATCTCGACGTCGCCCTGGAAGACGTGAAGGCATCGCTGGATCCCGCGGTTGCACCCGTGGTGTTCGGGTCCTGGGTTGGCGGAGATCGCGACGGCAACCCGAACGTCACGCCAGCCACGACGCGGGCCGTGGTCGAACTCCAGCGCACCCGAGCGCTGCGGATTCTGATCGATGAACTCGAGCTCCTTCGCCGGGAGCTGTCGACCACCGAGCTCATCCGCCCGGCCAGCGAGGAGCTGATGGCTGCGGTCGAGGCTGACCGTGAACCCTTCGCCGATGTGTTCGCCCGGGTCGGCCGGATCAACGATGGTGAGTGGTACCGGCTTCGGCTGAACGTGATGATCCAACGCCTGAATGAGGCAGCCCGAACTCCGGCAGGGTCGCGGCGCTACACCCGGCCGGCCCAGCTCGAAGATGACCTGCGACTCATCGACCGGTCGCTGCGGGCAAACGACGGCTCCTTGTTGGCCGACGGTCGTGTGGCCAGGGTTCGACGGCTGGTCGCCACGATCGGGTTCCATCTGGCCATTCTCGACATCCGCGAACACACGGTCCGACATCACGAGTCGCTGGGTCGACTGTTCATGGCCGCCGGAACGGCGTATCCGGAGGACCGGGCCGGTCGAATTGCGCTGCTCACTGCCGAGCTGAACTCGCGGCGACCGCTGTCCCCTCCCGGCACCCCGCTCGAGGAGCGGGACGCGCTCGATGTGTTCAGAACCCTGCGCGACCTCATGGACGAATTCGGCGACGAGATGGCTCGTAGCTACATCGTGTCGATGACCGAGGGGGTCGACGACATCCTCGCTCCGGTTCTGCTGGCCCGGGAGGTCGGCCTTGTCGACCTGTCCGCAGGTGTGGCCCGACTCGGATTTGTGCCGCTGTTCGAGACCATCGGCGACCTTCGCCAGATCGGCGACACGCTCGATCAGCTGCTGAAGATCCCCTCCTATCGCCGGATCGTGGAACTCCGGGGCGGGGTTCAAGAAGTCATGGTCGGATACTCCGACTCCAACAAGGACGGCGGCATCACAACGAGCCAGTGGGAGATACACAAGGCGCTCCGAGCCATCCGCACCGTCGCCCAGAGCCACAACGTCCGGATGCGGGTCTTCCACGGACGTGGCGGCTCGGTTGGGCGTGGCGGTGGCCCGACCCACGAGGCGATTCTCAGCCAGCCTTCCGGTGTGGTCGACGGCGAACTCAAGATCACCGAGCAGGGCGAAGTCATCGCCGACAAGTACGGCCAGCCCGACATCGCTCACCGGAACCTCGACCTGGCCTTGGCCGCAGTGCTCGAAGCCACCGTGGCCAAGCAGACCTCCGATCTCGACCCCGACCGACTGACGCTGTGGTCGGACACGATGGAGTCGATGTCGGCCGCAGCCTTTGCCGTATATCGGTCCTTCGTTGAGGATCCCTCGCTGCCGGCCTATTTCCAGACCTCCACGCCGGTCGAGGAGCTAGGTGCACTCAACATCGGTTCGCGGCCGGCTCGTCGCTCAGGCGGGGGAAGCAGCATTGATGACCTTCGGGCGATTCCGTGGGTCTTCGGTTGGACCCAGAGCCGTCAGATCATTCCCGGCTGGTTCGGTGTGGGTTCGGGCCTCGCTGCGGTTCGAGAGGCCGGGCAGGGTCAGGTGCTGGC
>JABDJU010000252.1 GCA_013003325.1 Acidimicrobiales bacterium | reverse complement strand
GGACGGTTGCCGGGCCCGGTGACGCGACGACCGCGTCGGCCGTTGTCGAACAGGGCGTCGACGGCCTCCTGAAGCATGCGCTTTTCGTTGTTGACGATGATCTCGGGCGCTCCGAGGTCGAGCAGACGCTTCAGTCGATTGTTTCGGTTGATGACCCGGCGGTACAGGTCGTTGAGGTCGGAGGTCGCGAATCGGCCACCGTCGAGCTGCACCATCGGGCGGAGCTCGGGCGGGATCACGGGAACGACGTCGAGGATCATCGCCCTCGGGTCGTTTTGGCGTCGACCGTTCTCGTCGCGGCGGTTGAACGCGGCAACAATCTTCAGACGCTTGATGGCCTTCTGCTTGCGCTGGGCGCTGAGCGGCTTCTGACCTTCGGGCGGGTCGATGTTGGTGCGGAGCTTGATCTCTTCGTCGTCAAAATCGATGTTGTCGACCAATTGAGCGATGGCATCGGCTCCCATGCCGCCTTCGAAGTAGTCCTCCCAGCGATCCTTCATTTCACGCCAGAGGGCCTCGTCTTCGATGATCTGCCGAGCGAACAGGCCCTTGAAGGTCTCCCAGGCCTGGTCGAGCATGTCGAGCTCCTGCTCGTACTGCTCGCGCACCGCGGCAAGGTCCTTTTCGAAGGCTCGCTGGCGGGCCCGGATCTCGGAGTCCTTGGCGTTGCCCTTTTCCATTTCGGCAACTTCGGCCTCGAACTCTTCGTGCTCCTTGGCGAGCTCGAGCTCCATCTCCTTGACGATGACCTCGCGGTCACCGATCACCTCGGCTTCGAGGCTGGATAGGTCTTCGTCGCGCTTGTCCTCGTCGACCGACGTCACGAGACTGGCGGCGAAGTAGATGACCTTTTCGAGCTGCTTGGCCTTCAGCTCTTCCCGGGGAGTGGTGCCCATGAGCAGGTAGGCCAGCCACGAGCGGGTGCCGCGCAGGTACCAGATGTGCACGCAGGGAGCGGCCAGTTCGATGTGGCCCATACGCTCGCGGCGAACCTTGGAGCGGGTGACCTCGACGCCACAGCGCTCACAGATGATGCCCTTGAACCGGACACGCTTGTATTTGCCACAGGCGCATTCCCAGTCTTTGGTCGGACCGAAGATCTTCTCGCAGAAGAGGCCGTCCTTTTCGGGCTTGAGGGTGCGGTAGTTGATGGTTTCGGGCTTCTTGACCTCACCGTTGGACCACATGCGAATCGAGTCCGCTGTAGCGAGGCCGATCTTCAGCTGATCAAAGTCGTTTACGTCGAGCACTAGCTTCCCTCTCAGGCTCGGGCCGCACGGGCGGCGGCGCGGGCTGCGTCTTCTTCATCGGATCCCCGTTCGGGGCGGGACAGATCGATCCCGAGTTCTTCGGGAATTCGGAAGAGCTCATCATCGAGCTCACGCATCTCGATTTCGCTGCCGTCCTTGGACAGCACCTCAACGTTGAGGCACAGCGCCTGCATCTCTTTGATGAGCACCTTGAACGACTCGGGGATGCCGGGCTCGGGAATGTTCTCACCCTTGACGATGGCCTCGTAGACCTTGACCCGTCCGAGCACGTCGTCGGATTTGACGGTGAGCAGCTCCTGCAAGCAGTACGCAGCTCCATACGCCTCGAGCGCCCACACTTCCATCTCGCCGAAGCGCTGACCGCCGAATTGGGCCTTACCACCGAGCGGCTGCTGGGTGATCATCGAGTACGGGCCGGTCGAGCGGGCGTGGATCTTGTCGTCGACCAAGTGGCTGAGCTTCAGGATGTACATGATGCCGACGGTGATCGGGTTGTCGAAGGCTTCGCCGGTGCGTCCATCGAACAGCGTCGCTTTGCCGTCGCTGCCGATCAGACGTTGACCGTTGGCCGCCTCGGGATTCAGGTTCTCGAAGATCTTCTGAATGGTGGGCTTGTCGCCGCTGAGTTCGGTTTCGTCCCACTTGGCTCCGTCGAACACCGGGGTGGCGACGAGAGTGGAAGGCGTGGTGAAGGGGCGGGTCTTGTTGGCGGTGTTGCTGGCGGGCGCCGAGCCAACGGTTTCACCGTCGACGGTCCAGCCCCACCGAGCCGCGTAACCGAGGTGGCTTTCGAGCACCTGTCCAACGTTCATTCGGGACGGCACACCGAGCGGGTTGAGGATGATGTCGACCGGCGTGCCATCCTCCAGGTACGGCATGTCTTCGGACGGCAGGATCCTGGAGATCACACCCTTGTTGCCGTGACGGCCGGCGAGCTTGTCGCCAACACTGATCTTGCGCTTCTGGGCCACGTAGACCCGGACCAGCTGGTTCACACCAGGGGGCAGCTCATGGCTGTCGTCCCGATGGAAGACCTTCACGTCGATGACCTTGCCGGTCTCGCCGTGGGGAACCTTCAGGCTGGTATCGCGAACCTCGCGGGCCTTCTCTCCGAAGATGGCTCGGAGCAACCGCTCCTCTGGGGTGAGTTCGGTCTCGCCCTTGGGCGTGACCTTGCCGACCAGCACATCGCCGGGGCCGACATCGGCGCCGACGCGGACGATGCCCCGCTCATCGAGATCGGCGAGGATGTCGTCGCTCAGATTGGGAATGTCCCGGGTGATCTCTTCAGGACCGAGCTTGGTGTCCCGAGCGTCGATCTCGTGCTCGTGGATGTGGATGCTGGTGAGCACATCGTCCTTCTCAAGGCGCTCGTTCAGGATGATGGCGTCCTCGAAGTTGTAGCCCTCCCACGGCATGAAGGCGACCACCAGGTTCTTGCCCAGGGCGAGTTCCCCGTTGTCGGTGGACGGACCGTCGGCCAAGAGCTGGCCCTTCTTGAACTTGTCGCCGGGGCCCACCCGCAACTTCTGGTTGATACAGCTGTCTTGGTTCGACCGACGGAACTTCATGAGCCGATGAACTACCCGGCCCTTGTTCTTGTAGTCCAGCACCAACTCGTTGCCGTCGACCTCGAGAACCACACCATCTTCTTCAGCCGAAATGGTGTCGGCGGCGTCGATCGCAGCACGCCCCTCGATGCCGGTTCCGATGTACGGGGCCTCGGGGGTGAGCAGCGGCACAGCCTGGCGCTGCATGTTGGCGCCCATCAGCGCACGGTTGGCGTCGTCGTGCTCGAGGAACGGAATCAGACCCGTCCCGATCGACACGATCTGCTTTGGCGAGACGTCCATCAGCTGCACATCGGTGGGAGGCACCGAGGAGATCTCGGTGGTAGCACCGAAGAAGATGTCGCGCTCGAGCTGCAGTTTGAGGTCGTGCAGCGAGGCTGCCTGTGGAGAGCGGCGCACGAGAACCCGGTCGTCGAGGAACGTGCCGTCGCTACTCACGCGGGCGTTCGCCTGGGCGACGATGTACTCCTCTTCCTCATCGGCGGTCATGTACCGGATCTTGTCGGTGACCTTGCCGTTCTTCACCTCTCGATACGGGGTCTCGAGGAAGCCGAACTCGTTCACACGGGCGTAGCTCGACAGGTAGCCGATGAGGCCGATGTTGGGACCCTCAGGCGTCTCGATCGGACACATGCGGCCGTAGTGGCTGAAGTGAACGTCTCGAACTTCGAAGCCCGCTCGATCGCGGCTCAGGCCACCCGGGCCGAGCGCCGACAGCCGGCGTCGGTGGGTGAGCCCCGAAAGCGGGTTGACCTGGTCCATGAACTGCGACAGCTGGGAGGTGCCGAAGAACTCTTTGATCGCCGCCACCACGGGGCGGATATTGATGAGCGTCTGCGGCGTGATCGCCTCGACGTCTTGGGTGGTCATGCGCTCCCGCACCACCCGCTCCATTCGGGACAATCCGATACGGACCTGGTTCTGGATGAGCTCACCGACCGAGCGGACACGACGGTTGGCGAAGTGGTCCTGATCGTCGAGGCGGTAGCCAGGCTCGGCCTGCATGAGGTGCAACAGGTAGGTGCACGCCGCCACGATCTCGACGGGCGACAGGACCGCTTGGTCTTCCTCGGGGCGCTCAACGAGGTGTTCGATCATCGGGAACAGCTCGACCAGTTTTTCGATTTCGGGGCCGAGCTTGCGGTTCAGCTTGTACCGGCCGACCCGGGATAGGTCGTAGCGACGGCTCTCGAAGAAGGCGTTGCGCAGGTAGCTGCGGGCAGCCTCGACGGTTTGGGGCTCGCCGGGGCGGGCTCGCTTGTAGATCTCGATCAACGACTCTTCTTGGGTCGGGGCGTTCTCGGCCTCTTTCTCCCACTGGCCTTCGAGGAAGTCGAAGTGATCCACGAACGCCTGCAGGAACCCTGGGGCATTCTCCTCGTCGAAGCCGAGCGCTCGCAGGATGGTGAAGACCGGGATCCGACGCTTGCGGGCCACCCGCACACCGGCGGTGGGGTGCTTGCCGGTCTTGTGCTCGACGTCGAACTCGATCCATTCGCCGCGGTAGGGGTGAATCGTGCCGGTGACCATCTGGTGCTTGGCCAGGTTACGAAGGCGGAAACGCTCTCCGGGCTGAAAAATGACGCCGGGGCTACGAACCAGCTGCGACACGACCACCCGCTCGGTGCCATTGATGATGAAGGTGCCCTTCTCGGTCATCATCGGGAAGTCGCCCATGAAGACGGTCTGCTCTTTGATCTCGCCGGTGTTGGCGTTGATGAAACGAGCCCGGACGAAAATCGGCGCCGCGTAGGTCATGTCCTTTTCCCGGCACTCTTCGACCGAGTACTTGGGAATGGGCTTCAGGTCTTCGTCGGTCGGATCGAATTCCAGTTCGAGGTGCAGGGTCTCGGTGAAATCGCGGATCGGCGAGATGTCTCGGAACGCGTTCGACAGCCCCTCATCGAGGAAGTACTGGAACGAATCCCGCTGGATGGAAATGAGATCTGGAAGCGGCAGTGCCTCTTCCAGTTTTCCGAACGAATAACGGTCGCGAGCAACGGTACGTGCAGGCAAGGGTCACCACCTGATGTAAGGCATTGAAGTTGTGGCCAAGGAGAAGGTCGAGCGGACGCGACGAAGTCGCCGAAACAGATTTACTCGGTTACGAGGGTCAACGAAGCGGGCACGACTGATCCCATGCTAGAGTGCCGCGCGCTACGAATACAACGCACCCCTCCCACATTTACCTCAGTTGTTGCGCAGATTGAACATGAACCGGCGCCCGCTGTCAAGGATTAGCCCGCCGATATGGCCATTATGCCGAGGATCACGATGGCGATTCCGTACCACTGTTGGGTTCGAACCGAGTCGCCGTAGGCGAACAGTCCCACGAGAACCGTGACGGCTGGAAACACCGAGGCGGCCACCACGGTCGGGGTGGGATCGACCTCGAGGCCGGCGAGTAGGAAGACCGTCGAGAGTCCGACGGCGATGCCGGCCAATACGGCCGAGAGACGCAGATTCGGCCGGGGCAACACCGGCACCCCGATGCGGGTGGCCACGGTGGCGAGGGCCAGGCACGCAGTGGTTCGTTGCACGACCGCCGGCCAGGTTCCCGCTCCATCGGAAACATCGATCAGGGTGATCAACCCGGTCGCGTAGCCGAGGCCCGAAAGGGTTCCCCATCTGAGGGCGGTCCAATCGAAGGACACCGCCGACCGATCGACGGTGATTACCGCCAGACCGATTAAGCAGATCGCTGCGCCGGCCAGCGTGAGTGGCGATGCGTGCGAGCCGCGGAAAACTGAGTAGGTGAACGGCAGCACGGCGCTGAGCATCGCCACCGTCGGAGCGATCAAGGCCGACGATGCTTTGCTCAGGCCGGTGTAGTAGCACCCCAGCCCAGTGGCGAAGCCCAGGCCGGAGAGCAACGCGAAAACCGAATCCTTGACCGATACCTCGCTAGCAATGAAAAACATCGTCACGGCGGCGGTGACGATGCCGATGAACTGCATCGGGACGGCGGCGGTGACCGGGCTCTGGGCGTGAACGATGCGACGACCGAAGAGATCCGATGCGCCGATGGCGAGTGCGGTCAGTAGCCCGAAGATCACACCGGTCATCGGGATGAAGGGTACGGATGGGAACGCGAAACGGGGCCCGGCCCTCCGGGTTGGAGAAGGCCGGGCCCCGATGTTCGGTTCGCCTGATCTACTTCAGTTCAACGGCGCCGCCGGCTTCTTCGAGCTTGGCCTTGGCGGCCTCGGCGTCGTCTTTGTTGGCACCTTCGAGGACGGGCTTGGGCGCACCCTCGACCAGCTCCTTGGCTTCCTTGAGACCCAAGCTGGTGAGCTCGCGAACGGCCTTGATGACCTGGATCTTCTTGTCGCCGGCGGCGGTGAGAACGACGTCGAACTCGTCCTTCTCTTCAGCGACGGGGGCATCGCCACCGCCGGCTCCAGGCGCAGCCGCAACGGCCACGGGGGCCGCAGCGGTGACGCCGAACTTCTCTTCGAACTCGGTGAGAAGCTCCGACAGCTCCAGCACGCTCATGTTCGCGATTGCATCGAGGATTTCTTCTTTGGACATTTTGATTTACTCGCTCTCTGTTTGATCGCCCTCGGCCTCGGCCTCGGGGGTGTCGTCTGTTGCAGCGTCGTCTGCGGGTGCAGCGTCGTCTGTGGCCGACTCGTCGGCCTCGGGTGGGGTGTCGTCGGCGGCAGGAGCCAAAGCCTCTTCGGCGGCGGGAGCCGCCTCGGATGCGGGAGCGCCGGGGGCGCCGCCTTCGTCGATAAGTGCCTTGAGCAGGCCGGCGAAGTCTCGGGGGACTGCCTGAAGCAGGCCGGCGAACTGCTGCATCGGGGCGGCCATCAGACCGGCCAACTTGCTGAGCAGCACTTCGCGTGGCTCGATTTCGGCCAGACGGTTCACTTCGCCTACGTCAATGAAGCGTCCTTCGAATAGGCCGCCTTTGATCACCAGGTTTTCGTTCGTCTTGCCGAACTCTTTCAGGGCCTTGGCGATGGACACGACATCGACATCGACGCCGTCTACCGGATCGGCGTAGGCCAAGGCCGTAGGACCGATGAACAGCTCTGTAAACGCGTCGTCGAGATCGGCTTGGGCCGCGGCCCGCCTTGCCAGCGTGTTCTTGTACACGCGGTACTTGCCGCCGGCCTGGCGCAGGCTGATCCGCAGATCGGCCAAGTCCGACACCGACAGCCCGCGGTATTCCGACACCAGGACGACCTCAGAGTCGGTGAATCGACCCTGAAT
>JABDJU010000241.1 GCA_013003325.1 Acidimicrobiales bacterium | reverse complement strand
GATAGGTCATGCGGCATCCATTGTCGCCCGTTTTGGACCGGTTCGGCTACTCCACACTGAGAAAGAGTCATTCGTCACGAATCGGGTCAGCCTGGTCACAGCACTAGCCATGCTCTGAGCCCAACGGCACGCCGGTTCCGGTCTGAGCCGCCCGTCCCCTCTGCCGATAGAAGCTGAGAATCTGAAGCTCGGTGGCGATGTCGACCGACCGGCATGTGACCGTCGGGGGTACGTCGAGCAGCTCGGTCGTGAAGTTGAGAATCGAGCGAATCCCATGTTCAACCAACATGTCGGCCGCTTCTTGAGCGACGTCGGCCGGGGTCGTGATGATTCCGACCAGGATGTCTTCTTCTTCGACAAGCCGGGGCAGCTCATCGGTCGGGACCACCGGGATTCCTGAGATCGTGCTTCCGACCAGCTCGGGCGAGACGTCGATCATTGCGGCCACCGGGAAGCCGCGTTCAGCGAATCCGCCGTAGTTGGCCAACGCTTTGCCCAGGTTGCCGGCCCCGACGATGACAACGGGCCACTGCTGGTTGAGGCCGAGAACCAGCGAAATCTGCGAGACGAGGTATTTGATGTCGTAGCCAACCCCTCGGGTGCCGGTGATGTCGAGCGAGGCAAGGTCACGGCGCAGGGTTGCGGGATGCGCTCCGGCCTCCTCGGCGAGGCGGTCGGACGAGACCGAAGTGACACCTTGGGTTCCGAGGTCTATGGCGGCCCGCAGATAGGCGGGCAGGCGGCCGACGGTGGCATCGGAAACAGCGGGATCCATGCCAGGCTCAGTTGGCGAGATCTCGGCGGCGCAATTTGCCGGCGATACCGATCGGCAACTCGTCGACGATGTCGATTCGAGCCGGCACCTTGTAGCGGGCCAGGTTGTTTTGGCAGTGAGCACGCAACTCGTCCTCGACCCCTGACCGAGAAACCCCTTCGTTGAGGGTGACGAACGCGTTAACCCGTTCCCCGGTTGCGTTGTCGACCACACCGACGACCGCGGCCGCTTCGACGGCGGGGTGGGCTTGAAGCACGTTCTCCACTTCGGCGGGGTGGACATTGAACCCCGACACGATCACCAGATCTTTGGTCCGACCCGAGATCGAAAGGTGGCCGTCGTCGTCGACGCTGGCCAGATCGCCGGTCCGGAACCAGTCTCCGTCGGCTCTGGTTCGAGCCGTCGCGGCATCGTCGTGCCAATAGCCGGGGCTGACCATCGGTCCCCTGACCCAGACTTCGCCGATGTCACCAACCAGCACATCGTTCTCGTCGGCATCGACCAGCCGCACCTCGACGCCGGGCATGACGGGCCCGACGGATCCGACGTCGACGTAGTCGGTACCGAACCCGCTGCACAGGATCCCGCTGGTTTCGGTCAACCCGTACCCCTCCCTGAGGTCGACATGGTGTTGCGCGCGCATGATCCGGGCGATGTTGGGATCGAGCGTGGCCGCACCCGACAGCGCAACGTTCAGGCCTTGCAGCGGAGCGGTCTGAGCTGGGTCCAGACGGGAGAGCGCACGCCACATGTTCGGTGGTCCGCCCAGGATCGTGACCTTGTGCTCGGCGACCTGTCGGAGCAAGAGGCTGGCGTCGAACTCATCATGCAGCACGATGGTGGCACCGATCGCCAGGCCGAGGTTGAGGATCACGTTCAAGCCGAGCACGTGGAACAGGGGAACCACCGCCACGGTCGCCTGTGGCTCGGAGGTGAGATCGATGTCGCTGGCCTTGATCGAAAGCAGCGACGCCCGGAGGTTCCGGTGGGTCAAGATCGCTGGCTTCGATGCCCCGGCGGTTCCGCTGGTGAACAACAGTACGGCAGCATCATCGGGGTTCACTGCGGCGGCGTCGGCCAGAGGGTCGATCGGTGAACCGGTGGCGTTCATGGGGTCCATCACCGTGACATCCATGTCGGGGGCGGCGGCCTGCACCGACTCGAGATGACCCAGCGCCGAAGGGCCGAGCAACATCTCGACAAGTGCGACCGACTGCAGATCGCGCCGTCGTTCCGCATCGGGCGACGAGGGATTCATCGGCACCGCCACCATCCCGGCGGCAAGGCAGGCCAGGTAGCTGGTCACGAACGACACATCGTTCCGGCTCACCAAGCCGATGTGAGACCCGCGTGGGTGGCGCTCCCGCAGATGGCCGGCCCAGACTCCGGCCTCAGAGCGCAGCGCTGAAACCGGGGTCACTACGCCGTCGGCGACGATTCGGCTCCCCTCCTCCCTGAGCAGGATGGATATCAGATTGGCCGAATCAGTCACCCGTTGATTTCACCACATCTCTCAAGTGCCGTCGAACAATCGCCGAAGTCTTAGGGACGCATTCCTGTGGCTTGTCCGGTCACAGGCACCGCCCGCAGAAGAAACGCCCCAGTGACCAAACGCTCCCACCATCCACCGCTGCGCCTTGCGATGATGCTCACCGCCGGCGCGTTGTGTCTTCTCGGAGTCGGCTTGGCCGCCGACGCCACCGAGGCTGAGGGGAATGCGGTTCTGGGTACCACAATGGTGGCCGAACCACCGTCCGACCTGGCGTTTCGCAGCACCGAAGAGGCAGAAGTGCAACTCTTTGTCGACCGGATCAACTCGCTCCGAGACGAGCGGGGCGTCACCGTCCTGGCCCGGGACGCCGAACTGGAGCTCACCGCCACCGCCTGGGCCGCCCAGATGTCGCAGACCGGCCAGCTCGAGCACGCCGCCGACCTGTCCTTGGGGGTTTCGACCGAATGGCGCAAGCTCGGCGAAAACGTTGGGGTTGCGCCGGTTGACCAACTCGATGAGCTGTTCGACGCATTCGTCGAGAGCCCGAACCACCTTGCCAACCTGATCGATCCGTCGTTCGACCTGATCGGTATCGGTGTGGTGCACGCCGACGGCAAGCTGTGGATGGCACAGCGATTCATGGACGCCAGTCCCGAGGGCGTCGGCGTCGAGCTGGGCTGATCAGGCGAAGCGTGACGCGAACCCGATCCGGGCTGCGGTCATGAACATCTCTTCGGTGTAGGCGAACATCGACCCCAGAATCCGATCGATCTCGCCCGGTTCAGCGACGAGCCGATTCGGCAACCGACCTTCGATGTAGACGCCACCGTCGTCGTGAACCGTGAAGGCCATGCCGTACATCTTGGTGTTCCTGACCAGCAGGTGACGCCAGAATCGTTCGAGGCTCTCTTCGGGCGCGGGGATGAAGTAGGTCTCGAAGTGCAGCGAGCGTTGGCCGAGGGTGAGTTCGGCCGAGTAGTTCTCCTTGACCTCACCGCTCAGCCGCACATACCACGATGGTGGCTGATCGCTAGTGCGCTCTACCGCCGCAACCGCCGGGTTCTCTTCGACCTGGGCTTCGAGCGTCTCGCTGACCAGCGCGTCGAGCATGGCCAGTTCGTCGGGGTGGAACAGCTCAGACATCAGCGAGCGAGTATGAAGAGCTGAAGGGTGGCCGCCCCGAAGATCAGCACCAGAAGTATGACCAAGGTGATCACGATCGACCGTCTCATCGTTCCGGGTTCTCCTTTGTGGCGCCGAGTTTGACGGCGACCTGCCTACCGGGGACCTCGGTGCGGGACAGCTTGAGCTGGTCGCCCTCCATCAAACGAAGTTCGTCGGCGGCAGAGCCGCGATCCACCGCCAGCGACAAGAGCCCGGATGCGTCGGCGAGTATCCCGATGGAGCCGGTGGTAACCGCCGCGTAGGTGTGCACCGGCAGTGCCGCCCGCTCCAGCTTGTCCGCTTCGATTCGAACCGCAGGCCATCCGGCAACGTCGTCGGGGTCAACGTTGAGCTGCACATTTCCAAACCGATCGATCCACAGCACCTCGGCCTCGATCCGTCCATCGTCGTTCAACTGGGCCACCGGCAGCACGCCGGGCAGCAGGAGGGCAGGGTCGATCGGTGTGCCGAGCCGTTCGGGCGGAACGCCGCGGGTGAGGTGGGCTGCCACCGGAGCGAAGACGTCGCGGCCGGCAAAGGTGGACCCGATCCCCTCGATGTGGAAGTCGGGGTTGTCCAGGACCCAGGCGTTGGTCGCGCCGCCGACCATCCCGACCGCAGGCGCGAACAGGCCGTTGTCAGGGCCCACCAGGTAACTCTGACCGGCGCCGACTTCGATACAGACCGGCTTGCGGTCCGATCCTGTTCCCGGATCGATCACACCGAGGACAACGCCAGGCAACAGGTAGTTGGCGGCCCGGGCCAGAGCCAGCCCGCCGGCCCGCACATCGTGAGCGTCGATCCCGTGGGTGATGTCGACGATTCGCACGGTCGGAGCGATCGACCAGATCACCGATTTGGTCACCCCCACCGACTCGTCGGACACGCCGAAGTCGCTCAGAAACGAGATCGTGTCGAAACTCATGCCTCGGAACCCAGCTCACGGCTGCGGGCGGTCGCCGCTGCGACCGCTCTGTGAAACGCCGCCCTGAGCCCGCTCTCCTCCAGAACCCCGAGGCCGGCGGCGGTCGTTCCCCCCGGGGTGGTGACGTTGGCCCTCAACTCGGCGGCGTCGGCGCCCTCAGCCAGCAACATCGTTCCCGCCCCGGCGATGGTCTGATAGGCGAGCTCCCTGGCGATCGGGCGCTGCAGGCCGGCCGCCACGCCGGCGTCGGTCATCGCCTCGGCGACCAGGAACACGTATGCCGGTCCGGACCCGCTCAGCCCGGTGACGGCGTCGAGTTGGGATTCGCTGACCGAGTGAGCCACGCCGACACTGGAAAGGATCTCCAACCCCCAGCGCAGGTC
>JABDJU010000235.1 GCA_013003325.1 Acidimicrobiales bacterium | reverse complement strand
GGCCACGTGCCCACGCAGAGGAGGGGTGCGTCGTGGGGCCTCTTCTTGTTACCGATAGTAACAACAACGCGGCCGCTTCACCAACCCACACAGAAGGTAATTCCGCCAGCACGGTGGGCGTTCGGATGGATCGAGAAACGCTTCGGCAGCACATGATCGACGCGGGAACGGCGCTCCTCATCGAACGGGGCTACGGCCACGGTGGCGAGCAGATCACCTACCGGCGAGTGTTCGACCGCATCGAACAAGAGTCCGGCGTCGTGGTGGCCCGGGCCCAGGTACACGGTCGGATCTGGGCATCCCAGAACGATTTCCAGCTCGATGTGCTGGCCGAATCGTGCAAGCCGTTCGTGGCCGATGGTCTGCAGGTCGCAGCCGAGGCGGCTCTGAACGCCATCCAATCGGTGGATCGCACCGAACCGGACTGGCAGAGCAGGGCGGTGGCCCGGGCGATCAGAGATGGCTCGTTCGCCAACGTCGAAGCGCTGATGGCGTCCCCGTCGTGGCTGCTGGGGAGGGCAATCATGTCGTTCCATGCGCTCAGTTCGAACCGCAGCGATCGGGTGAGCGAGGCGCTTCGGAGCGAATACGAGGCCAGCCTGTCGAGTTGGACCAACCTGTTCGAAGCGACCGCCGTCGGCCTGGGCCTGCGAGCCAAGCCGTGGACACGATGCACGCTGGCGCAGGTATGCCGCATCGCCGCCCAGTTCGCCGATGTCCTCAGCGACGGCGTGGTGGCCCGGTCACGGATGCTGGGCGAAACCCAGATCTATTCGGTGGAGATCGCCGGCGATGAGCGGGCCGAGTGGAACATCCTGGGGCTGGGGGCGTGGTGCGTGATCGACCACCTCATGGAGCCGGATCCAGAGAAGGAGTCGGGCTAGAACTCGACGTAGAGTTCACCGTCGTCGTCGCGCTTGACGGCAACCTCGCTCTTGCGAAGCATCTTCCGACCCTCGGGCGACACCCGGTACGAGCGGCGGCTGCGTCCGGGATAGGTACCCTTCTTGGCCAGCTCGGACCGAAGGTAGCCCTGCACTTCGAGCCGGTTGAGCACCCGGTACAGGGTGGCGTAGTTCATGGAGAAATGGCGAGGGCGGAGGGCGTCGATCTCCTGAGCCAGCGGGTAGCCGTGCACGCCCTTGCGTCCCTTCGACGAGGCTGCAACCGCTCCGAGGACGATCTCTTCTTTGGGCGAAAGGGGGTAGTTCGAATCCGTTGCAGCCATCATTTGAGACTACGGGAATCTGCATTTGATCGGTTGTGACCTTTGTCGGTTCTTCGGTGCGCGAGAGTACGGTGGGTCGGTGGCTTCTGAGGCATCCTCTGCACCGGTGGTTCTGATCGACTTCGGCGGCCACCCCTTCACGGCCGATCTCGCCGTGTCGCTGCAGCGGGCCGGGGCCAGCGTGCACTACGTGTTCAGCTCCTCAAACGAGGCGAACCCGCACGGTAACTTCTCCGACGCCGCCAACGATGGCGTGCAGGTGCACGACATAGATCTCGGCCGGGCCCTCGACCCGACCCAGCTGCGCCGCCGGTTCCGGGACGAGCAGCAGTTCGGGTGGGCGGCAGCGAAACTGTTGCGTCAGCTCGACCCCGACGCCACGGTGATCCTGTGTCAGGTTCCGGCGGCTGCGGCGGTGATCATCCAGGGGGCAGCCAAGGCCAAGGGCCACAAGGTTGTGTTGTGGTTGCAGGAGATCCAGTCCGACCTTGCCTCGATTCCGGGCACCCGAGCGCTGCCGGCCAAACTGTTCACCTCCCTGGAACGGCGGATCGTGTCATCGGCCGATCGCGTGATCGCCATCTCCGACGGGTTCGCCGAGTACGCCGCTGAAAAGCGCAAGACCGGAGCGGCCGATGTCACCGTTCTGCCGAACTGGGCCCCCCTTCGTTACCTCCCCAACCGGCATCGGGTCAACCAGTGGGCGACCGATCAGGGTTTGCATCCAGACCGCCAGCGGGTGCTGTACAGCGGGCGGATGGGTCTCGAACATCGCCCGGATGAGATCGCAGCCTTGGCCCTGATGCTCACCGCCAACGGCGACATCGACATGGTGATCGTGGCCGGTGGTCCCGGTGTCGACGGCTTGCGCACTCGTCCCGAACTCGCCTCGCACCCGAACATCCACTTCATCGAACTCCAGCCGCTCGGCTCGCTGGCCGACGTGCTGGCCTCGGCCGACATCCTGTTGGGCACCCTCGACGATCGAGCCAGCGAAGCCTTGGTGCCGTCCAAGATTTTGTCGTACCTCTGCGCCGCCCGGCCGGTTGTCGCCATGATGAACCCGGACAACCCGTCGGCCACGCTCGTTGAGGACGTCGGCGCCGGCATCGCAGTGAACGACATCCACACCGCAGCCAGCACGATCCGCGATCTTTTGGCCGATCCGGACCGGATGCGCAAGATGGGCAACCTGGGCCGGGCCTATGCCGCTACCACCTTCGACCCGACCACCGTCGCCCGAGATTTCGCCGATGCGGCCGGAATCGCACGTTCCTGAGCAAGCCGGTCTCATCGACCGGCAATCGGCGAGCCGCATTTGGAAGCCGCCAACCACCCGCCGAGGCCCGGGGTGAACTACCGTCGGAGCCAGCGGGCGAAACTCTCTCAAGGAACTCTCGGCGACATGCGCTTCCCCTCAACCCGACCGGTCAGACTCGGCATCGTGCTAGCGGTGCTGGCTCTCCTCGGATCGGCGTGCGCCGGCCGAACCGTCGGGGCCGGACCCAACGGCGACCTGCTCGGTGATGGTGAGCTGGTCGTGGGCGGCACTGCGGAGGAGAACCCGGAGGACAGCGGCGTGACCGAAGCCGAGGACCCGCTGTCGTTCGACCCTTCCGATGGGGCCCGAGGCACGATCTCCATGGCCAGAGCCACCTGGGACAGCGGCCGGATGCAGGCCGAGATCTACGCTCAATTGTTGGAGGAACTGGGTTACGACGTCGACCGCGGCACCGCCATCGCTCCCAACGAGTTCTATCCCGAGCTCGCTGCCGGCACCTACGACTTCTGGGCCAACGGCTGGCCGATCGTCCACAACTCATTCTTCGACGAATCCACCGAGAGCGGCGACCGCATCGGCGACCTCATCACCTACGTGGGTACCCAGATGCCGGTTGGTGGCCTCCAAGGCTTCCTCGTCGACACCGCCACCGCCGACGAGTACGGCATCGACACCCTCGACGACATCGCCGCCAACCCCGAGATCCGCGCCCTGTTCGACTCCGACGGCGACGGACTCGCCGAGATCGCCGGCTGCGACGAGGGCTGGGGCTGCGCCGGGGTGATCGACACCCTGATCGCCGACAACGGGTGGGACGGCGTGATCGAGCAGGTCAAGGGGTCGCACGGCGACCTGTTTGCCGAGCAGGTCGCCCGGGCCGATGCAGGCCAACCAGCGCTGGCCTATGCCTGGACCCCCGGACCCTTCATCACCCAGCTACGGCCCGGTGACAACGCCATCTGGCTCGGTGTCGAGAACCCGTCGGCCGGACAGCGGATCGAGACCGACCTACCACCAAGTCAATGCCGCCTGGAGCCCTGCACAATGGGATTCAGCCCCACCGACATCGTGGCGGTCGCCAACACCGACTTCTTGGCCGGTGAGCCGGCCGCCGCCGCCCTGTTGGAGCAGATCAAGATCAGCGTGCTCGATGTCTCATTCCAGACGGTGAAGATGGCAGCCGGTGAAGACTCAGAGCAGGACGTTGCCGGCCATGCCTCCGATTGGATCGCCAGTCACCGCTCTGACGTGGATCGTTGGCTGGCTCAAGCGGAGCTGGCTGGGTAGCGGTTCAGCCCGCGAACTCCTGCACCAGCTCGTTGAGAATTCGCGTCAGGTACTCCGAATAGCTGCGATCGAAGACCAATAGGTACGAGTTTTCCATTTCGAGGTCGTTTCGCACTATGTCGCAGCGCACCGACGCAACCGAACCGGTGGCGGTCGCCTCGTCGGGGAACATGGCATCGGCGAAGTCGAGCGAGCAGCACCGCGCCAACAGATCGGCGGCGGAGGATCCGGTGATGCGCACAGCCGACCGGGCGTGGGTGACATCGGTGACCGCGGTGTGCCCGGCGAGATCGAGATCGGCGACGGCGGCAGCTACGGCATCGAGGGGCCCGATGTACAGCCACTCGCCGGGTCGCACTGAACCGATCAGGACCGTGCCCCGCATCGTGGAGTGACCGGGGGTGATCGCCGCAAGTTGGGTTGCGAGGTTGGTGCTCGACGCGCCCTTCACAGCCACCTTGGCCAGTTCGGAGGCATCGGTGATCCGAACCGTCGGCGACACGGTAGGGAACGATCCGACCTGGCTGACCGCTTTGAGGTTTGTCTCAGCCACGGGTACGAACCCCTTCCTGGTCGTAGAACGCATGCCCTTCTTTCACCGACGCCGTGATCCGTTCGCCGTCGGTGAGCACGACCGTGACCTCGGTTCCCGGCGTCGCCAACGACGGCTCAACCTGGGCTAAGCAGATGGATCGCTCGAGCGTCGGAGAGAACCGGGACGAGGTGACCCGGCCCACGATGTCGGTCGTTCCGGCGTTCACGATCTGACATGCTTCGGCCGGCACGATCGCCGGATCGGACGGTTCGAGCAGCACCAGCACCGGGTGCGCCCTCGGCCCGGGGCCGTGAATGGCCCACTGCAGTTCGGGCTTGCCGGCGCTGTCGGGTTTGTCGAGCTTGGCCAGGGAGGCCAGTCCGGTCGTCGGCAACTGCGTGAGCCCATCGGTGTCTTGACCGACGATGAAGTGCCCTTTTTCCAGCCGCATGATGCGCTGCGCCTCCACCCCGAAGGGGGCCACGCCGAGATCGGCGCCGTGGGCCAGCAGCTCCTCCCACACATGCAGTCCGAAACCGGCGGGCACATGAACTTCATAGGACAGCTCGCCGGTGAAACCGATCCGCCACACGATGCAGTCGGACACGCCGGCGACCCGAGCGGTGCGCACGTTCATGTACGGAAACGCTTCGTTGCTGAGATCGAGACCGTCGGTGACCCGGCTCATCAGCTGGCGGGAGTTCGGCCCGGCCACGTTGATCGAGGTGAAGCCGGCGGTGACGGGATCGATGAAGACTTCGAACTCGGGCTTTTCGGTCTGCAGCCACATCTCGGCCCACTCGTACACCCGGCCCGCTCCACCGGTCGTCGTGGTCATCAGGTAGGTGTCGTCGGTGAGCCGGCCGGTGACCCCGTCGTCCATCACCACCCCGTCCTCGTTGACCATCACGCCGTAGCGCACCCCTCCGAGGGGAAGCCGAGACCATTTGTTGACGTAGAGCTGTTCGAGCAGCTTGGGGGCATCGGGGCCGGTGATGAACATCTTGCCGAGCGGTGATACGTCGATGAGGCCGACGTTGGCCCGGGTGTTGCGCACCTCTTCGGCCGGGTTGCCGTACTGCTCGATGCGGATCCACTGGCCGGCGACCATAGGCACTCCGCCGTGAGCCATGTGCCAGCGGTGAAGTGCGCTGTAGCGGACCGGATCGAAGGCCCGTCCGGCCAAGGCGCCGAGCGAGATCGGAGCGTACGGCGGCCGCCACACCGTGGTTCCCACCTCGGCGATGGCCTGCCCGCGATGTTCAGCGAGCACCGCCACGGTGTTGACCGTTTCCAGCTTGCCCTGCTGAGGGCCCATGGTTGCCGTGGTGTAGCGCTTGACCAGTTCGACCGAGTCGTACGCCTCGTCGGCAGCCGCCTCGAGGTCCTTCGACGACACATCCTCGCTGTAGTCGACGATGCCGTGGGTGAGGGCCCGGAACATCGACGGATGGTCATCGACGCCGAGAGGCGTGCGGGCGTCGGCCGGCCAATCGGGGTCAGACCCCTCAGGGGGGATGGCCCGGGGGGTCAACGTTTGCAGCCGGTACCGAATCACCGCGGCCCGATCGGCGGCCAAGCGGCCGGTCGCCACACCGTGGGCCACCAGCTGCTCGACGCTTCCGTCGCCAGCCAGCCCTCCGGTGACCAACACCGTTTCGGGAGGCGCATCGGGGAAGAACCGAGCTGCGGACGGGTTGTACACCGGGCGATCTCCGGCCATGTTGAGCAGGCTCGTGGGCGCCGTCCATCCGATCGAAGTGATCAGAAGATCGGCTGAGACCTTGCTGCGGTCCCCCAGCGTCACCGACGACACACCCTTGGATCCCGATGCCGAGTGGACCGCCTCGCCGCGCCGTGCGTCCACCACCTGAGCGATCTCGACGCCGGCTCTTTCGAGGGCGGCCACCGTCTTGTCGCCCTCGTCGTTGGCGGTGAGGACCACGGCCCGCTCCCCCGGCTTGACGGCGTAGAGGTTGATCAGCCGCCGGGCTGCGCCACCCAACATCACACCGGGGTGGTCGTTGCCTTCGAAGACGAGGGGCCGCTCGATCAGACCGGCCGCCACGATCAGCGATTTGGCTCTCACCTTCACCAGCCGCTCGACCGCATGAGGGAGCGTGCGCTGATTGATGGCACACCAGTTGTCCTCGTACCGCCCGGTCACGGTGGAGTCGGTGAGCACCTCGATCCGCTCGTTGGACCGGACCGCCTGCACCAGTTCGTTGGACAATGCGAGGTCGTCGGGGTCACCCCACCGCAGGTGGCCGCCCAGGTGATGGTTGTGTTCGACCAGCATCACCGAGGCACCGCGTTCGGCGGCGGCGACCGCGGCCGACAACCCGGCCGGACCGCCGCCGGCGATCAGCACGTCGACGTGAGCATAGCGTTGGTCGTACAGCTCGTGTGGAGCGTCGAGATCGATCTCGCCGCCGGGAGCAAAGGTGGCCAGCACCTTCTCATAGAGCGGCCACAGCGAGGCCGGGTTCATGAAGGTCTTGTAGTAGAAGCCGGCGGTGAGAAACCGGCCGACCAACCCGTTGGCTGCCTTGACGTCGAATCCGAGCGAGGGCCAGACGTTTTGCGGCTTCACCTGCATGCCGTCAGCGATCAGCCGATGACCGGCCCGCACGTTCGGTTCCGGTCCGATCTGAACGAACAGGTTGGGGTCCCAATAGTCGGCGGTCAACAGTCCCCGCGGTCGATGGTATTTCATCGACCGCGAGAAGATCCGCTTGCCATTCGAGCTGATCGCCGACGCGATCGTGTCGCCGGCGAAGCCGGTCATGCGTCGACCGTTCCAGCTGAACCTCACCGGGGTGTCCCGGTCGATCACCTCGCCGGGCTGGTGCGGTAGACGGTGCGGCGCGTCGTTCATCAGTGGCCCACCGCCGCAGCGCCCTTTTCTCCCACTAGGTTCCCGTCGGCGAACCGGCGATACGAGAACGGCTCGAGCAGCGTGGGGGTGGTCCCGGTTGCGATGAGTTCGGCCATCTGCTCACCGCTCACCGGACCCGCCTTGAACCCGTAGGTCCCCCAACCGACGTCGCACAGGAACCCCTCGACCGGGGTGAACCCCATCACCGGGGAGTAGTCAGGGGTCATGTCGCACAGCCCCGCCCACTGGCGTAGAAGTCGCATCCGAGACACTCCTGGCATCAGTTCGAGCACATGGGAAGCCAGTTCCTCGGTGAAGTCGAGCGAGCCTCGCATCGAATACGTGGCGAACGGGTCGACCGACGCCCCGAACACGAGCTCGCCGCGGTCGGTCTGGCTCACGTACACGTGCAGTGATCCGCTCACCACCACCGCCGGCAGGAACGTCTTCACCGGTTCGGTCACGGCGGCCTGGAGGGGGTGGGTGGTGATCGGGAGGCGCACCCCGGCCATGGCGGAGATGATCGATGCCCAGCCGGCGGTGCAGTTCACAACCACATCGGCGGCGATGTCGCCGCCCGTGGTCTTCACCCCGGTCACCCGGCCGCCAGGTCCCTTTCCGTCGGGGCCGTCGCCGCCCTCGACCAGGATGTCGACCACTGTGGTCCTCTGGTGGATCTGTACTCCGAAGGCATCGGCGCCACGGGCATACCCCCAGTTGACCGTGTCGTGCCGGATGGTGCCGCCCGGCGGGTGGTACAGAGCGCCGAGGATCGGATAGCGGGTGGTCGGGCGCACATCGAGGCTTGGCACCAGCTCTCCCACCTTGTCGGGGCCGATCACCTCCGAATCGATCTTCTGGAGTTTGTTGACCTCGGCCCGCCAGCGCATGGTTCGCAGCGCGGAGTCGGTGTGGGCCAGCGTCAGATGACCCCGCTCTGAGAACATCACGTTGATGTTGAGGTCCTGGGCCATCGAGTTGTAGAGGGCGAGCGAACGGTCGTAGAACGCGACGCCTTCGGGGGTGAGGTAGTTGGATCGGACGATGGCGGTGTTGCGTCCGCTCCCGCCGCCGCCGAGGTAGCTCTTGTCCAGCACCGCCACCTTCGTGATCCCGTGGTTGGCGGCCAGGTAATAGGCAGTGGCCAGGCCGTGCACACCGGCCCCGATGATCACGACGTCATAGCGATTCTCGAGCTCATGCTCGCCCCATGCGCGAGGCCAGGAAGTGCGGCGGATCCCCTTGGAAATGAGGGCGGCGGCGGAGTACTTGGCCGAGGGTTTGCCCTTGAAGCGAGGCATCACCGGTGGAGCGTAACCGAGGCGAGACCCGAGAGCAGACTGACCGGTAGCATGAGGCCGTGACAGGCCGAGGGACCGCAGCGTTCGGGATACGCAACGTGGTCGCCGATCCTGTTTCGGGACGCATCGAGCTCCACTACGATTTCGACGACGCCAGCGCGTCCTTCGTGGAGCGGATCGAGCTCCCGCCATCTCCCGACGCCCAAGACTCCGAGGCATTTCAGGATGCAGCGCGGCTGCTCCTGCTGGTGGCGGGCACCTCGTACTACAAGTCGCAGGCCCCCGCCGCGATTCAGATCGACGTGCCGACCACCCAGGCCGAACGCGACCTTGTTTCGGCGCTCTATGACCACGGGCTCCGGGAGTTCGCCTACACCAACGGCTTGGCGGTGCCGCTGCTTGAAGAGATCCGGTGGGCTGGGAATCCGGTGCCGGCGTCAGCGTCAGCGTCCACGGGATCCGAAGCGATCGGTCGGCCACTGGTGCCCTTCGGCGGAGGGAAGGATTCGACGGTGGTCCTCAGCCTTCTTCCCGAAGCCGACGCCGCGACCGTGAACCCGACGACCACCCATCACGACGTGGCCCGAATCCTGGGGCGCGAGTTGATCGCCGTGCGCCGGTTTGTGGATCAGCTCGACGAGCTCACCCGGCCCGATCGGCTCAACGGGCATGTTCCGATCACGGCGATCGTGTCGTCGGTCTGCCTGGCATTGGCGGTCCGTGATGGCTTCACCTCGGTGGTGTTGGCCAACGAACAGGCGGCCGACGAGCCGACGCTGATTTCGGATCATCCGGCATCGGCCGGACGGGCGGTCAACCACCAGTGGTCAAAAGGGGCCACCTTCGAGGCCCTGCTCGATGCCGCCCTCGTCAGCCGCGGGATCGGCGTTCGCTACTTCTCCTGGCTCCGGGACGTCAGCGAGACCGACATCATCGCGATTCTGAGCGGTCAGACCGAGGCGTTGGGTCGCCTGGTGAGCTGCAACCGAGCGTTCGCCGGGCGCACCACCGGAGCCACGAGCGAAGCACCGCAGCGATGGTGCGGTGAATGCCCGAAGTGTGTGTTTACCTTCTTGATGCTCGCTACCCGGCTATCACCCGAGCAGCTCAAATCGATCTTCGGTGCCGACCTTCTGGCCACGACCGAACGCAACGGTGAGTTCGAGGCACTGTGGAGCGAAGTGAAACCTCTCGAGTGCGTCGGCGAACGGTCTGACGCAGCGGGAGCGATGGTCGCCCTGGCCGACGATCCCCGCTGGGCGATGCACGCTGCCGTCGTGGCCTTGCACAGTTC
>JABDJU010000223.1 GCA_013003325.1 Acidimicrobiales bacterium | reverse complement strand
GATCGGTGCTCGTCCATCGCTGTCGAGCTGCGCCACTGACGGAGGGACGGTGGGTGGCGTGACAACGACCTGCTTAGCCACGGTCGTCGGCGGGCGTTCGGCGATCGGCTGGGCGGCCCCGGCTACTTCGAGGGTTTGGGGAAACGCGGCGCACCCGCAGAAGACCATCAGGCCAGCGACGGCCCACGCGACCCGTATGACATGCCCCCTGACCACGACGCAACGTTACCCAGCGCTCGGGAGGTTGGCTGATGGAGCACTCAGCGACGTGTTATGACCGCCAGCTATGGACCCGATGATCAGACGCGCAGACATGGGGATCCCGTCGGACGATGAGGTCGGCGATGAAGCGGTACGAGCGGCTAGGCCCAGAGGACGTCGAAAAGGTCGAGCCACAATCGAGTGGTCATCCGCAGCGATTCGACGTCGATGCGTTCGTTGTGTCCGTGGAATCGGGTGAGGAAGTCGGCGGCGTTCAACGAAGGGCTCAACAGGCCCGCCCCATACGCGATGGCGCCCCGGTCTCGATAGAAGCGAGCGTCGGTTCCGCCTGTTACGAGGCTGGGGACCAGTTCCTTGTTCGGGTACTGGAAGCCCATCGCTCGATCGAGCGCATGCCACAGCTGATTGTCGGTCGGTGATTCCGACGCATCCCAGTCGCCGTCGGACTCGATGGTGACCTCGTCGTAGAGTTCGCCGAGGGCGGTTCGCACGTGGTGGTGCACATCGGCCAGCGACTCGCCGGGCAGGGTTCTGATGTCGAGTTCAATCGTGACCCGGTCGGGGATGACGTTGGTTTTGACCCCGCCGTGGATCACGTTTGGGCTGAAGGTGGTGTGCGAACACGAGTGAGCGTTGCGGGCAATCTCTGGCGGGAGGAGGTCGAAGGCCTGGTGGATGAGATCTGGATCGAGCAGCAGGGCGCTGATTTCCTCACCCAGACCCATCGCTCGCACCCGCTGCTCCCACATCCGATCGAGACGGGGTCCGGGGTTGTAGGCGGCGATCCGCCGGACCACCTCGGCGGCTTTGACCAAGGCGTTGTCGGTCCCGTAGGGCATCGAGCCGTGCCCTGGAGTGCCTCCCACATGCAGGCGCCACCAGTACGCCCCCTTTTCAGCGGTGGTGAGCAGCAGCGATTCGTTGATGGGAATACCACCGAACTCGGTGATGACGTAGTCGGCCTGGAGGTGGTCCCACTGGTCGTCGAGGAGTGGCTGGGCGCCGTGGACCGACCCGGCCTCCTCGTCGGCCACTGCGAAGTACACGATGTCGCCCGGGTAGCGCCGACCGGCTTTGACGATGTGGCGGAACGCGACTGCCATGGTCGATGTGAGGTTGAGCATGTCGACCGCACCGCGGCCCCATATCTCGCCGTCGATCAGCTCGCCGCCGAAGGGGTCTCGCTCCCAGCCGTCGGCGCTGACCGGCACCACGTCGGTATGGGCCATCAGGCACAACGCCGGCGCGTCGGGATCGGTGCCTTCGTAACGGGTTACCAATGACGAGCGCCCTGGCGCCGTTTCGTAGCGCTCCAGGTCGAGCCCGAGCCCCTCCAATTCGTTCTCCAGGAGCGATGCGGAACGGTCTTCGAAGCCCGACTCCACGGTGCCGTCGTTCACGCATTCGTTTCGGATCAACGCCTGCAACAATTCGACCGTTTCGCCGGTTAACCGGTCGAGATCGCTCTCGGAGTGTCCCATGGTGACACGGTACCGCGCTGTAAAGTCGGGCCCTGATGAGGGCCTTGAACCATCGCTACCACGCTGCGCTCGCCCTGTGGATGGTGGCTCTCATGACCGTTGGGTGCACCGCGTCGTCACCGCCGGGAGAGCTGGGTCTGATCGATACGAGCACAACCACGACGTTGCCACCGGTCACCACGGTGCCGATCGTCACGACGGCACCGCCGCGCGCGCCGACCACCAGCGAGGCGTTGCCCGAGCCAACGTTCGAGGAGGCCGAGCCCGACAACCTCGACGTGATCTACGACTCGTTGCGCGAGTTGCTCGGCCCCACCGACAACATCACCGAGGTCTTCGGTTCTCTCACCACGTCTCCCCAGGGCTTGCCGACGCCACCCGGATCTGAGGTGGTGGAGGTCAGTATCGGCGCCGGCGCGACCGATGCGATCGGTGAGGCCGTGGCCCAGGTTTCGATCAGTCTGACCACCACCGCGGAAAGCTCGGCCGTGTTCACCCAGATCACCAACGGGCTGGTGTCGTCGGGCCTGGTCATGCTCGACACCTACGAACGGGGCTCCGTGCAGTCGACCACGTTCGGAGCGCCCGGCGAGCAACTGTTCGACGAGTTCGTGATCACCTCGAGTGCACTGGGGGCGGGCTCGCTCGTGCGGCTCACCTCAAACAGCTCCGGGGGCCCGAGCCATCTCTCGACGTATCTGAATTGGTCGGCCGAACCGCTCCCCCTGCCGCCGACTGACGACACCCGCACGCTTGTGGTGATGACCCAGAGCGGAAGCGGGCGGCTGAGTCGGACCACCCTCTCGGTGCAGAGCACAGCGATCGTGGACCCCAGCTCCCCACAGGTTGAGGCGAACCGCCTGGTCCGCGCCGTGGTCGACGACGACGTTTTCGGTTTCGAGGGTGACCCGGCCATCGACCAGCCGTTGACCGGATCGTTTACCTCGGACGACTTCGACTCACTCACCTACGCGGTGACCGAATCGAGCCGAATCGAGATCGATGAGAACGACGAACCCCGCGACAACGACGTGGTCGAGATCACGCTTCGCGGCGTCCGGCGGGGCTAGCCGGTATCGCTCAGCGAGCTTCGAGTGCTTCGAGCAGCTTCGGGATCACCTTGTGCACGTCTCCGACGATGCCGAGATCGGCGACACCGAAAATCGGAGCCTCGGGATCCTTGTTGATGGCGATGATGTTCTTGGAACCCTTCATGCCAACCAGATGCTGGGTGGCGCCCGAGATCCCGGCTGCGATGTAGACCGAGGGCTTCACGACCTTGCCGGTCTGCCCGACCTGCGACGAGTAGGGGACCCAGCCGGCGTCGACGATGGCCCGTGACGCACCGGCGGCGCCCTTGAGTTTGGCGGCGAGCTGTTCGACCATCTCGTAGCTTTCGGCCTGTCCGAGGCCGCGGCCGCCGGCAACGACCAGGGCTGCCTCGTCGAGCTTGGGGCCCTCGGACTCCTCGGCGTGACGGTTGGTGACCGTGGCGCCTCCGCTGGAGCCCAGGTCGGGCACGTCGAGGTCCTCAACGTCGGCCGAATCTCCGCCCGACGGCTCGGCTTCGAAGCTCTTGGGGCGAACCAGGAGGATCTTCACTCCGTCGGCGGTGAACTTCGTTTTGATGTCGCTGGTGCCGCCGAAGATCGGCTCGGTTCCGACCAGACTGTCGCCGTCGACCTCGATGTCGACCACGTTGGAGATCACGGTCGCATCGAGGGCCACCGACAGCCGAGCGGCGATGTCTCGCCCGTCATATGAAGTGCCGAGCAGAACGGCGTCGGGGCCGTCGCCGGTTTCGACCGCGGCGGCGATGGCGGCGGCGACCGGTACGCCGACGAGGGCGCCTTCGAGGTCGCCGGTGGCGTACACGGTTTCGGCGCCGTATTCGCCGGCATGGTCGGAAATGTCGTCGCCATCACCGGCGTAGACGACGGCGACGGTGTCGGCGAGGTCGCGGGCCTTGGTGAGGAGCTCTTGGGTGGTGGACGAGAGGGCGTCGCTGTCGCCCTCGGCATAGACCCAGATGGTGTCGAGTGTCATGTGACTGTGTTCTCCGCTTCTAGATGGCCTTGACCGACTCGAGGAAGTCGATGATCTTCAGGTGGGCTTCGCCGTCGTCTTCGATCTTCTCGCCCGCCTCGCGAACGGGGGCGTCGACGACGCTCACAACCTCCTGGCCCGAACCTGCCCAGCCGACCTGGTCGGCGCTCATGCCGAGATCGGCCACGGTCTTTTCCTCGACAGGCTTGGACTTGGCCGCCATGATTCCCTTGAACGAGGGGTATCGGGGCTCCACCACGCCGGCGGTGACGCTGATGACCGCCGGGAGCGGGCATTCGACCTCGTCGTAGCCGGCGTCGGTCTGGCGCTGAACGTTCATGGACGATCCACTGACCTCGACCGCCTTGGCTGCGGTGACCGAGGGCCATCCGAGCACACCGGCGATCTGCTCGGGGACTGTGCCGGTGTAGCCGTCGGAGCTCTCCGAACCGGCGATCACCAAGTCGGGCGACTGCTCACCGATCACCTTGGCAAGAATCTTGGCCGTGGTGAGCGCATCGGAACCGACCAGGGCCGGATCCGACACCAAGGTTGCTGAGTCAGCGCCCATCGCCAGCGCCGTTGACAGGCCGGAGCGTTCGCTGTTGGGCGCCATCGATACCAGCACGACTTCGCCGCCACCGGCGGTGTCGACGAGCTGGAGCGCCATCTCGACCCCGTAGCTATCGGACTCGTCGAGGATCAGTTTCACGTCTCGCTTGAGCGTCCGAGTTTCGGGATCGAGGGCGCCTGGATCGGCGGGATCGGGTATCTGCTTCACGCATACGGCTACCTTCATAGGTGCTAGAGCGTAGAAGGTTTCCTGACCGGTCGTTCAAATCGCCGAGTACGGTTTTTTGTCATCAAACTTGCCCTGATCGTCAACCCGGTGGCGTCGTCGGTCACCGCCCGAACCAGGGTGGTGATCCAGAAGGCTCTCGCTGCAGACCACGAGCTCCAAATCGTGGAAACAACCCGCCGCAATCACGCCACCCGGCTCGCCCACCAGCTGCACCGGGAAGGGGTCGAGGTGATCATCCCCTTCGGTGGTGACGGAACCGTGAATGAGGTCGCCAACGGTCTGCTGGGCACCTCGACCGCCGTCGCTCCGTTGCCGGGCGGTTCGACAAACGTGTTCGCCCGAGCCATCGGCTATCCCAACGACGCGGTCGAAGCCACCGGCATGTTGCTGGAGTCCCTGGCCGAAGAGTCGATCGTGTCGGCCTCGCTCGGGTCGGCCAACGGCCGGGCATTCGTCTTCCACGTAGGCATCGGTTTCGACGCTGCGGTGGTCGACCGGGTCGAGCGCCGCGGACCGCTCAAGCGGTACGCCGGTCATGCCTGGTTCGTCTGGTCGGCGGTTCGTACCTGGGGGTCGGCCGAACGGCGATCGTTACGCTTCAGCGTGACCGCCGACGATGGTCGTCGGATCGACAGCGCCCAGATGGCCGTGGCGCTCAACGTGAACCCCTACACCTTCCTCGGCAGCCAGCCACTCGACCTCGCCCCCGAGGCCGGATTGGACACACCGCTCTCGGTCGTCGCCCTCGACTCGGTTGGCGTCGCCCGACTGATCCCGGCCGCCTTCACAGCCCTGCGCAGCTCGTCCGGGCTACCCGACGCCAACGGCATGCATCATTGGTCCGACATCTACGGGGTCACGCTTCAGTCGGACCGGGCCTTTCCGTATCAGCTCGACGGCGAACCGCAGGACCCGGTCACGTCGCTGCGTTTGGAGCACCTCGATCGGGTGCTGCGGGTTGTGGTGCCGACCGGCTCCTGAACGGCGCAGGGTCTTCCCCGGGGCGCAAGCGGTCGGTAGGATCGTCTGAATGTCCGCTCGAGTGATCGCCCATCGGGGGGCGCCGTATCGGCGTGTGGGTTCCCACATTCGGGAGAACACGCTGGAAGCCTTCGAACGAGCACTCGAGCTAGGCGTCGAAGGGATCGAGCTCGATGTTCGGCGCACCGCCGATGATGTGCTCGTTGTCCACCACGATGTGCACGTCGAAAACGGACCGATGGTGCGCGAGATCCACAGCGATGATCTGCCCGAGTGGTTGCCCACGCTGGCCGAGGCCCTGGAGGTGTGTGCCGATACCTGGCTCAACATCGAAGTGAAAAACCTCCCCGGCGATCCCGACTACGACGAGACCTTTGGGATCTCGCTGGCCGTGGCGGCGTTGGTGCGGGCCTTCGACGCCGCCGACCGGGTGCTGGTCAGCTCATTCGACTTCAACTCGGTGCAGCGGATCCGTGAGCATGACCCGGACATCCCGATCGGCTGGATCGTGTGGGGCCAGGCCAATCCGGCCCAAATGGTGCATCGGGCCGCAGGTTCGGTGGACGCGCTCCACCCCTCGGAGATGTTGATCGACCGCCCTTTGGTGGAGATGTGTCGAGATGCCGGACTGGCCGTGCACGCCTGGACGGTGAACGACCCCGACCGGGTGCTCGAACTGCACCGGATGAGAGTGGATGGCATCGTGACCGATGAGGTCGCGATGGCGCTCAACGTGCTGTACGGGCGGTAGCTCGCGTTCTGCGGCTGGTTCTGGCCGGTGGGCTCAGCTGGCGATGCGGGTTCGTTTGTTGATGAAGGTGCGGCGGAGGTGGCGGCGCTCCTCCTCGGACGCTCCGCCCCAAATGCCGGTGTCTTGATTGCTGCGGAGGGCAAACTCGAGGCAGGCCTCTTGGCACGAGCAGCTCATGCAGACCTCGCGGGCGTCCTCGATCTGCACCAGGGCTGAGCCGGTGACGCCGACGGGAAAGAACAGTGACGGGTCGGTGTCGCGGCAGGCAGCGTTGCGACGCCACCTCACATCGAGATCCTGACCGGACCGGTCGGTGCGAGGGCGTTGTCCGACTTTGGCTGCAATCCGTTCGAACATCAGGGGCATCCTGAGTACGAGATCGGAGGAGGCCTGATGCATCTCGGCGGGCTGATCAGCCTTCATGGGCGATTCTCCAAAAGGGGGATGGTACGGAAATCTGTTCTGCGGTACCCGAACCCTACTGGGCCGTTTACACCATCTTCAAGGGGACTTTTTCCTCATCGTGCCGTGCCCCAACTGTTCCAAATCGAAACTTTCGGTCTTCGGTGACGCCGGGTGCCCTCGTCGCCCCCGGTTTCGCTGGGTATGCAGTCGACCACACACTCTTCGTGGTTGGGCCTCGCAGGCCGGTCGGGGCATCCCATCATTTTCCGCGGATGCCGAGATCGAACCTCGGCTAGGAGGGGATCATCGAGCCTCGCATCCTAAAAAGGAGGCCCGGTTGCACGACCCTAGAGTGGATTCCCGATGGCAACGCTCGGTGACCTCCTCCGGCACCACACCACGATCGGTGACGCCGCTCAGCAGCACCTCCGCCGCCTGGTCGCGGGCTGGGGTCCGATCTCCGACCTCTCCTTTGGTGACCTGTTGCTGTTCGTGCCGGCCAAGGACCAGCGCCTCCTAGTCGTGGGCCAGATCCGTCCGACCACCACCCAGACGCTCTACCGCACCGACCACATCGGGCTGTTCTCGCGTGATCGGCCGCTGGTGGCCGAGGCGCTCGAGCGGGGGGTCGAGCGGACCGGCGATATTGAGCGCAAGGACACCGACGGCCCGGTGCGGGTGCGCGCGGTTCCGATCCGCCACAACGGCCGCGCCATCGCGGTGCTGGTCAGTGAGAGCCTCCGGGTCGGCCGGGGACCCGGTGAGCTGGAGCGGGCCTATCTCAACGCGGTCGATCGGATGTTCTCGATGGTCGCCGAGGGATCGTTCCCCTATCCCTTCGACGATCCGACGTCGGAATCATCGCCCCGGGTAGGTGACGGCGTGATCCTTCTCGATGCCCACGGGGTGGTGGAGTACACCTCCCCCAACGCCGTTTCGGCCCTTCACCGCACCGGATTTCATGCGAACGCCGTGGGCCGGAACATCACCGACATCGGGTTGCCACGCGATCTTCTGCGCACCGCCTACGGGCTTCAGGCACCGCTCATCCACGATCTCGAGCGGGGCAGCAACGTGGCGGTTCAGCTTCGGCTGCTTCCGCTGCTGGAGAACGGCCGGGCCGCCGGTGCTCTGGTGTTGCTGCGGGATATTTCCGACATCCGCCGTCAGGAGCGCCTGCTGGTTTCGATGGACGCCACGATCCGGGAGATCCATCACCGCGTGAAGAACAATCTGCAGACCGTGTCGTCACTGCTGAGGTTGCAGGGTCGGCGGGTGGCAGAGCCGGCGGCCAAGACGGCGCTCGATGAGGCGTCACGCCGGATCCGCTCGATCGCTCTGGTGCACGAGGTGTTGAGTCGGGAGGGCGGCGACGACGTGAATCTGGGCGAGGTGGTCCGGCCCGTGGTGCAGATGGTGCAGGGGGCGCTGATGGACCCGCAGCGGCCGGTCGATATCACGATCGATGGCGAGGGTCCGGTGGTGCCGGCCGAGATTGCGTCAAGTCTTGCGGTGGTTCTCACTGAGCTGATTCAGAACGCGGTGGAACACGGCTTCCCCGAAGCGGCCGACGGCGATGAGTCCCATCGCGTCGACATTCGGCTGTTGACCTTGGGCAACAACCTCGAGGTGCGGGTGAAGGACAACGGCATCGGAATGCCCGCCGACTTCGACATCGACGACGATCCCGGCCTCGGGCTCACGATCATCCGCACGCTGGCCACCGCCGATCTCGGCGGCTCGTTCAGCCTGAGCAACGATCCCGACTGCGGTGGCGCGGTGGCAACGCTCTCGGTAGAGGTCTAGCTCGGTTGTAGGAAGCGGCCGGTCAGTCCTGTAGGAACTTCATCGTTGCCTCGGTCTTCTCCGCCCACGTGGTGGGGCACTTCGGGCAGTGGAGCTGGGCGCGGCCTCTGACGAGGTCCACGAAGTCCACCACACCGTTTGCATCGCACGCAGGGCACGGGTGAAGCGTCCGCTGCTTCTTCAACTCCGCCGCCATCGTCTTCATTCTCATCAAACCCTCCGAACACACAGTTACTAACGCATCCAGTAAGCCACGGCCGGTGACAAAACAGCAGCGGACGTTGTGCTCTCGCCCTAGTGCGTTCGGCCCACCTCGCGGCGGGCGATCACCGTTTCGCCTCTCGAGCTTCAGTTGAGCAGTTCGGCCAGTTCGACGACCGAATCGATAGCCGTGGGGGTCTCGGGCACCAGCACGGTGGGGACGC
>JABDJU010000219.1 GCA_013003325.1 Acidimicrobiales bacterium | reverse complement strand
CTGTTCATCGTCACTCGATACCGCGAGGCCCTTGCGCAGGGTTTCGGCCCCGAAGCCGCCACCGCGGTTGCGGTCGACACCGCCGGTCGAGCCGTGATCTTCGCCGGCGCCACAGTGGTGGTCTCGTTGCTCGGTCTGTTGCTGGTCGGCCTGCCCTTCATCTCCGGTCTTGGCTACGGAGCTGCGATCACGGTGGCGGTGGTCATGGTCGCCTCGACCACATTGCTTCCGGCCGCTCTCGGCCTGGTGGGTGAGCGGGTGAACGTCACCCGCTGGCGCGGCATTGCCGCCTCTGGCTTGATCTCGGTCGCCCTTCTCGGTTTGGGGCTCAGCATCCAGCCGTTCCTGATCGGTCTGCCCCTCGCCGTTGTGATCGCCGTGATCGGCTACCTGCCCTTCGCCGGTCCGCTCAAGAGACAGCTCCCTCCCCGCAAGCAGGTCCCGATCCGCGACACGGTGTGGTATCGGTGGAGCCGCACCGTGCAGGCCCGCCCCTGGGCCTGGGCCATCGGCGGCACAGCGTTGCTTCTGTTCCTCACCATCCCCCTGCTGTCGCTCAACATGGGCTTCTCCGACGAGGGCAACTTCCCGGAGGACACCACCACCCGCAAGGCCTATGACCTGCTGGCTGAAGGCTTCGGTCCCGGATCGAACGGGCCGTTCCTGATCGTCACCGAGATCTCCTCTCCGGCCGATCTCGAGACGCTGGGGACCCTCTCGGCCACCCTCAACCAGACCGAGGGTGTCGCCTTTGCCTCGCCGCCACTTCCCAACGATCCGAACAGCCCTGAGGCGGCCATGATTCAGCTTCAACCTGCCACCGCACCTCAGGCTGTGGAGACCGAGGAGCTGGTGGAAACGCTGCGCGAGGAACTCGTTCCCGCCGCCGTCGCCGGTACTGAGCTGAGCCCGAAGGTCACCGGTCTCACCCCGGCCAACATCGACTTCACCGGCTTCCTGAGCGGCCGGATCCTGTTGTTCTTCGGCGTCGTGCTCGCCCTCAGCTTCTGCCTGCTCACCGCGGTATTCCGCTCGATCCTGGTGCCCCTCAAGGCCGTCATCATGAACATGCTCAGCATCGGTGCCGCGTACGGGATCGTGGTCGCGGTGTTCCAGTGGGGGTGGGGTGGCTTCCTGTTCGGCATAGAGCCGGCCCCGATCGAACCGTTCATTCCGATGATGATGTTCGCCATCGTGTTCGGCCTGTCGATGGACTACGAGGTCTTTCTTCTTTCCCGGGTCAAGGAAGAATTCGAGCGCACCGGCGACCCGGTGAACTCGGTTGCCGATGGCCTTGCCATGACCGCACGGGTGATCACCGCGGCTGCGGCGATCATGGTGGTGGTCTTCGGCAGCTTCGTGTTCGAGGACAATCGCATCGTGAAGCTCTTCGGTCTCGGCCTTTCGATGGCCGTGCTCATCGACGCATCGTTGGTGCGCATGTTGCTGGTTCCCTCGACGATGCAGCTGCTCGGCGCACGAAACTGGTGGCTGCCGGACTGGCTCGACCGTCTGCTTCCCAACCTCAACGTGGAGGGTGGGCACCACGAACCGCCGGCGGTCGACGAAGTCCACGAAGAAGAAGAAGGCGATCGAGAACCAGCGCTCCTGTGAGGTCGTGGTTTTTTCGACTCAGCCCTTAGCGGGGCGGCGACGTGTCGAAGAACACCGCCGCTGACCGGCGACCGCGGTGAAGGCACGTCGCGCAGCATTCGCCCTGCCGGCGTCGAACTGAACCGTGACCTCCTCACTGATCATTCCGCCGTCTTCCACCGAGGGAATGACGGCGATAGCGCCAGGGTTACCGCATCGTGAGGATCAACGCATCGCCGCAGAGGCAGCAACTGTGGTTGCTGGCGTTCGCCCTCGTGCTCTCGATGTCCACCTGGTTCTCGACCGCAGCGGTCCTCACCCAACTACGAGATGCCTGGCAGCTCAGCAGTGCTCAAGCCAGCTGGCTCACGATCGCGGTGCAGCTCGGGTTTGTGGCTGGCGCCGTCGTCTCGGCTGTCACCAACCTGGCCGATCGGATCCCACCTTTGAGGCTGATCTTCCTGGGTTCGGTCGGCGCTGCCGCGGCCAATGCGCTGCTGGTGGTGGCGGGGGGTTTCGTTCCCGCCCTTTTCGCTCGGTTTCTCACCGGGGCGGCCCTGGCCGCCGTGTACCCGCCGGCGCTCAAGGCCATGTCGGCCTGGTACCGCACCGGCCGCGGTGTCGCCCTCGGCGTGATGATCGGTGCGCTCTCGGCCGGATCGGCGCTTCCCCATCTGCTCAATGCGCTCGGAGGCGTGCGCTGGGAGCCCACCCTCCTGGCGGCCTCGGTTCTGACGCTGGTGGGTGGACTTGTCGTGCTGAGATTCGGTGTTGCCGGACCCCACGTCGTGGCGACGGCCGCCTTCGACATCGGGCAGATCGGAATCATCCTGCGCAACCCGACGTTCCGCCTCGCCAGCCTCGGGTACTTCGGTCATATGTGGGAGCTCTACGCCATGTGGGCATGGATGGCGGCCTTCTACACCGACGTCTTGGCATCGGGCCGGCTGGCCAGTCTGGTCGCGTTCGCAGTGATCGCGATGGGCGCCGCCGGCTCGGTGTACGCAGGCTTGGTCAGCGATCGCCGCAGCCGAGCCGAAGCGGCTGCGCTGGCGTTGCGCTGGTCCGGCTCCATCGCCCTCGTCATCGGGTTCCTGGTCGACGCCCCCGACGGGTTGGTCGTCGCCCTGGGCCTGGTCTGGGGGTTCTGGGTTGTCGCCGACAGCGCACAGTTCTCCACCATCGTCACCGAAACCTGCCCGCCGTCGTACGTCGGAACCGCGGTCACGATGCAACTGGCGGCCGGGTTCGTGCTCACGGTCTTCACGATCTTCCTGGTGCCCGTAGTTCGTGATGCCGCCGGCTGGGGCTGGGCGTTCGTGATGTTGGCCCCCGGTCCGCTGGTGGGCGTGTGGGCGATGCGAGCGCTCCGTGAAGCCTCTGAATGGGCTTCACCCGATTCGGTCAACGTCTGACAGGCTGAATCGCGTCTCAGCTTGACGAGAAAAGTACGGACAAATAGAGTGGCCGCAACGTCTGGAGAGGTACGAGCATGACCCGTTTGGGCTTCCTGTTGGACAGCGACAACTGCATTGGGTGCCACGCCTGCACGGTGGCCTGCAAGAGCGAGCACGACGTGCCCTTGGGGGTGAACCGCACCTGGGTCAAGTACATCGAGACCGGCACGTTCCCCAACGTTGCCCGCAAGTTCAACGTGATGCGCTGCAACCAGTGCGACGACGCACCCTGTATGTCGATCTGCCCTACGTCGGCGCTGTACCGAGCCGACAACGGCGTCGTCGACTTCCAGGACGACGACTGCATCGGCTGCAAGAGCTGCATGAACGCATGCCCCTACGACGCCCTCTACATCAATCCCGAAACCAACACCGCGCACAAGTGCAACATGTGCAACCACCGCATCGAGGTGGGGCTCGAACCGTCGTGCCAGATCGTGTGCCCCACCGAGGCCATCAAAATCGGTGACCTCGATGACCCGAACAGCGAGATCAGTCGAATCATCGCCCGCGACGACGTCGCCGTCCGGGCCCCGGAACAGAACACCAAACCCAAGGTGTTCTATCGAGGTGCTGACCAGGCGGCGCTCGATCCCGCCCGCACCGCCATCGCCAACGACGGCATGATCTGGGCCGACACCCTGGCCGGCAACGTGAAACGCCACCCCACCGTGCCGGTGACGCTGGGGTCGAAGCCCGAGGATCTCGACGGCGTCATCGCTCGCACCGCCTACACCACGTCGCACATGATGACCTGGAAAGAAAAGGTGTCGGGCTACCTCATCACCAAGGCGATCGCCGCCGGTGTGATGCTGGTGGCAGCGCTGCTGGTGTTGATGGGTCACAGCGGCGAACAAGCGGCTGTTGGCATCGTGCCCCCGATGATCGCAGGGGTGTTCCTGGCCATCACCGGTGTGTTGCTCATCGCCGATCTGAAACAGCCCGGCCGCTTCTACTACCTCATCACCAAGGGAAACTGGTCGTCGTGGCTGGTGAAGGGCGCGTACGTGCTCATGTTCTTCGGCGGCGTATCGGCGCTGTGGTTCCTCGGCGGACTACTCGACAACGGCGGACTGCTCGAAGTGCTCGCCATCCCGGTGGCGGTCGGGGCTGCAGGAACCGCCGGGTACACCGCGTTCCTGTTCGGGCAGTGCGAGGGTCGCGACCTCTGGCAGACCCCCTTGTTGCTACCCATTCTGTTGGCCCAGGCGGTGACCGCCGGCGGCGCCACCTATGCCATTCTCGACCTGTTCATGGATCTCCCCGAGGTCGACGCGATCCGTTGGGCGCTCCTCGGGGGCATCGCCGCCACCGCCGCCCTGATCGCGGTGGAACTCACGTCGCGGGGCAGCCGTCACGTCGAACTGGCGGTTCACGAGATGACCGGCGGCCAGTACGCCCAGCAGTTCTGGATCGGAGGCATCCTCGTCGGCCTCGTCGCGCCAGCGGCCCTCGTGATCATTGCCCTCGCCACCGGCGCATCCTCCCCGGCTCTCGCCGCCATCGCCGGCGTGCTCGCCCTCATCGGTATGTTCGCCTACGAAGACGCCTTTGTCCGCGCCGGCCAAAGCGTGCCCCTATCATGATCTCCGCTCGCCTCCAAAGCTGCGTGGCTAACGCTCACGTTTCTTCTCGATCGGCGTCACGCAGGTATTCACTGATTCGGTCGGGTCGCTTCGATCTCGCTCCGCTCGGACAATGCCGTACACGCTCATGCCGCCTTGCTGGCGCAGCGGCAGCCTCACGCGTTTTCCAAAGGGGTCAGACCCCGAACCCCAAAGGGGTCAGACCCCGAAAGGAAAGGTTTCTCCGCCCATGACTGATCTGAACAAGTATCCGCCGTTGGAGAAGTGGCACGACTGGCGTGAGCTTGACGCCAAGGCGTGGCCCGAACGCAAGGAGCGCAACTACGCGCTGGTGCCGACCACCTGTTTCAACTGCGAGGCGGCGTGCGGGCTGGTCGCCTACTTCGACAAAGAGACCGGCGAGATCGAGAAGATCGAAGGCAACCCCGAACACCCGGCAAGTCGGGGCCGTAACTGCGCCAAGGGGCCGGCCACGCTCAACCAGGTGTACGACCCCGAGCGGATCATGTACCCGCTCAAGCGCAAAGGCGAACGCGGTTCGGGTCAGTGGGAACGGATCAGCTGGGAGACCGCCCTCACCGAGATCGGTGGTCGCATTCGCACGGCCATCCAAGAGGGCCGGAACAACGAGATCATGTACCACGTCGGCCGCCCCGGCGAGGACGGCTACACCGACCGGGTGCTCAAGGCATGGGGCGTCGACGGCCACAACAGCCACACCAACATCTGCTCATCCAACGCCCGCATCGGCTACCAGAGCTGGATGGGTCACGACCGCCCGTCATCAGACTTCGAACATGCAAAGGTCATCTTTCTGATATCGGCCCATCTCGAGTCCGGCCACTACTTCAACCCCCACGCCCAGCGGATCGTCAAAGCGAAGGAGAAGGGGGCGAAGATCATCTGCGTCGATCCTCGTCTCTCCAACACCGGCGCCAAGGCCGACTACTGGCTGCCAACCTGGCCCGGCACCGAGCCTTACCTGTGTCTGGCCATCGCCCGTCTGCTCATTCTGAACGAGACCTGGAACGCCGAGTTCATGGAGCGGTGGACCAACTGGGAGACGTACCTCCAGCGCAAGCACCCCGGTGTGCCGGTGCAGTTCTCGTCGCTGCGAGATGCGTTGCTCGACGAGTACGCCGAGTACACGCCCGAGAATGCCGAGCAGAAGACCGGCATCGACGCCGACACCATCCGCGAGCTCGCCGACCTGATCGGCGAGCACCCCACCAAGTTCGCTTCCCACAACTGGCGAGCGGCGGGGGCCGGCAACATGGGCGGCTGGCAGGTGGCCCGCACCCTGTTCTTCCTCAACGTGCTGACCGGCTCGGTGGCCACCAAGGGCGGCACCGCCGGCAACGGAATGAACAAGTTCAAGGCGCCCGCCCCGATCGGCGCTCCGAACACCCATCAGTGGAACGAGCTCGAGTGGCCCAAGGAGTTCCCGCTCGCCTACCACGAGATGTCGATCCTGCTGCCCCACTTTCTCAACGAGGGGCGGGGCAAGCTCGATGTCTACTTCTCCCGTGTCTACAACCCGATCTGGACCAACCCCGACGGGTTCACGTGGATGGAAGCGCTGAAGGACGAGAGCAAGGTCAACTGCCACGTGGCCCTCACCCCCACGTGGTCAGAGAGCAGCTGGTTTGCCGACTACGTGCTGCCAATGGGTGTGGGTGCTGAGCGGCACGACGTCGCGAGTTATGAGACCCAGGCGAGCCGTTGGATCGGGTTCCGGCAGTCGACGTTCCGCCGTTTCGCCGAGATCCAGGGCAAGGAGATCGGCCCTGATACCCGGAGCTATGAGTACAACCCGGGCGAGGTGTGGGAAGAGAACGAGTTCTGGATCGATCTCAGCTGGCGGATCGACCCCGACGGATCGATGGGGATCCGCAAATGGTTCGAGTCTGAGAAGTATCCGGGCAAGCCGGTCACGATCGATGAGTACTACGGCAAGATGTTCGCCGAGAATGTTCCCGGGCTCGACAAGGCTGCGGCCGATGCGGGAGAGGAGCCGCTCGAATACATGCGGAACCGGTCGGCCTTTGAGGTTCCCACCGATCCGTACGAGCCGTACGAGCGAAACGTGGCGCCCGAAGACATCGCCGAATGCATCAAGGACGACCGAGGCGTGTATCGCAAACCCGGCACTCCCGGCACGTGGGACGGAAGCCTCGAGACCCTCGATGCGTTGAAGCTGTCACCCCTCGGCGACGGTTCGCCGGCGGTCGAGATAGACGGCGAGGCCAAGGAAGGCTTCCCCACGCCCTCACGCAAGCTCGAGCTCTACAGCGAGACCCTGGCCGAGTGGGGCTGGCCCGAATACGCCACCCCCAAATGGATTCCCTCGCACGTGCACTGGGAAGACCTCGACATGGCGGGCAACGAACGTATCCTCCTTCCGACGTTCCGCATCCCCACGTTGATCCACACCCGTTCGGCCAACTCGAAATGGTTGGCCGAGATCAGCCATCGTCATCCGCTGTGGATTCATCCCGAGGATGCCGAGAAGCTCGGCATCGAAGAGAACGGGCTGGTGCGCATCAGCACCCGAATCGGTCACTTCGTGATCTCGGCATGGCGGACCGAGGGGATCCGTCCTGGCATCGTGGCTGCCTCGCATCACATGGGCCGGTGGCGTCTCGAAGAAGACGACGCCAAGAACTGGCTAGCCGGCAAGGCCACGGTCACCAACGATGGCACCAAGTGGAAGCTCCGTCGCGACGGGGGACAGGAGCCGTACACGTCGTCAGACGACGACACCAACCGCATCTGGTGGAAAGATACCGGAGTACATCAGAACGCCACGTTCTGTGTGCAGCCCGATCCGATCTCGGGCATGCAGTGCTGGCATCAAAGGGTCACCGTCGAGCCGGCCCAGTCGGGTGACGAGTACGGCGATGTGGTGGTCGACACCGCCAAGAGCCGTGAGGCTTACCTCGACTGGCTCACCAAGACCCGCCCGGCCGGCACCAACGACAGCGGTCTGCGCCGCCCCCTCTGGTACGCCCGACCGCTCAAGCCCGCCGCCGCGATGTACCGCCTCCCCGAATAACGCAAGAGTTCCGATTCTGCGTATCCCGTCCACCTTGCCGCCGTTCTAGCGTGCCCACCCCACCGTTCCGGTGGGTGTGGCACGCAATTTGGGCAAGGGGGTGCGATGGGCACGCAGTTTCGGTAGCTAGAGGCTGGGGACGCCGGGGTCGCCTTTGAAGGGGCCGACCAGTTCGTCGGTGATCCAGCCGCCGTAGAAATTGCTGTTCTGGGCTCGCACGAGTTCGCCGTCGACCCGGCATTCGACCAGGTGGGGATAGAACGAGACCCAGCCGGCGTAGTCGGCGAAGAGATCGAAGGGTCTCGGGTAGCGCCAGGCCACCACCTCGCCACCGGGCTCGCTGAGATACTCGGCCTCGCCTTTCCATTCACAGATCGACCGGCGGTCACCGACGACCAGCGCGCCGGGCGTGATGGTCTCTGGCGGCAGGTAGAACGACGGTGGCAGCGAGGTCTCCATGACCCGCACCGAATCTGTCGTCGACGCGATGAGCCCGTCGGCACCGAACACCTCGACCAAACGAACGTCGGGCACGACCGCCGGTGGCCGGGGATAGTCCCACACCGACTCTTGTCCCTCGGCAGGGTCGCGGGCGAAGGGCGGTCGCACGGCTCCGGTGTAGGTCCACTGACTGCGGGCTCTCTCGAGCCAGTCTGGGGTCATCAACACAACGTAGGACAACGGTCGGTCCGTCCGTGAAGTCGGGTCACCGACACGTGAGTTCGAACTGATTCGACCTCACATCAGGTCGGAAAGATGGATCCGTGCGGCGCGCTCACAGGCCGGCGGAACGTTGGTCACGTTCACCGGAATTCCACTCGCCGCCGTCTCAGCCGCCAGCCGGGCCAGAGAGGCCGCGCCCGAGTAGTCGAGCCGTCCGACAGCACCGAGGTCGATGGTCACCGAGTCGACCTCGGGGTGATCGACCAGGCAGGCCCGAAGTCGCTCGTCGAGGGTCGGCACGGTGGCGAACCACACCACGCCCTTGGGTGAGATGATCAGATCGTCGCCCTCGACGTGCGTCGACGCGCTCACCGTCAGCTCGCGATAGAGGTGGGCGGCGATCGACAGGCCGATGCCGATCACCACACCCCACTGCACGCTCGGGGAGGCGGCCAGGGTCGCCATAAACGTGCCGCCTGCCACGAGCCCCTGCACGACGTTCGTGCGGAGCAGCGCGACGATCGCATGCAGCCGCATCAGCTTGGCGACTGCCACGATCACGATGGCGCCGAGCACCGCACTCGGGAGATCGGCGAGCACCGTGGTGATGGGCAGGGCGGCCAACACGATCAGCCCGGTGATCGCTCCCGCCCACGGGCTGGTGGCCCCAGCGACCCGGTTCAGCGCGCTGCGGGAGAACGAGCCTCCGACCGGGAACGCGCCGCTGAGCCCGGCTACCAGGTTGGCGACCCCCTGGCTGACGAACTCGCGGTTGGCGCTCCATGGCTCGCGGTCTTCGGCGGCGAACGTGCGGGCGATCGACGCCGGCTCGGCAAAGCCCACCAGCGCGATTGCGATGGCGGGAAGGGTCAGCGATCCCAGCGACGACCAGGGAAACGACAGCTGCAAACTGACGAAGCCGCCGTCGAGCTCGCCGACGATCGTGCCGCCGTAGTCGGTGGCCGTGCTGATGACCAGCGCCAGCAACACGGCCACGAGAACTCCTGGGAAGAGCCGGTGGAGCTTGCGACCTCCTAGCATCAGCGCGGCGACGAGCACGGCGAATGCGATGGCGCCCCACCGCCACTGGTCGGGATGGGTGAGCGCATGGGCCGCTTCCCCCACCACGCCGCGATCGTCGCCGGCAACGTCGAACACTTTGGGTAGCTGCGATGCGGTGATGAGCACCGCGGCCGCGGTCGTGAATCCCAGCAACACCGGTTCGGACAGCAAGTACGCGACCCGCCCCATTCGCAGTACGCCGAGTAACACGCGGACCGCGCCGACCATCAGTGCCAAGAGAGCGGCCTTGGCGATGTAATCGTCACTGAACGGTTGGGTGGTGGCCGACAGCGCGCCGAAGGTCAGGAGGGCTGTGAGCGCGACCGGCCCGGTCTGGAGCTGGCGTGATGAGACGAAGGCCGCGGCGAAGACCGAGGGCAGCGCCGACGCATAGAGCCCGTACTGCGCGGGCAGGCCGGCGAGCTCGGCGTAGGCCAGCGACTGGGGGATTGCCACCAGCGCGACGGAGACACCGGCGACCACGTCGCCGGCCGACGGCCGGGGGAGCGTGAAGGAGGGGGTGATGGGCGCGGTGGTCTGGGCCACCCACGAAATGTACGGTCATTCTGTGGAGGCGTCAAAGGCTCATGAGCCTGACACGACCCATTTGGCGCTCGACCGACGCGGTGACGTCTGCGAGCCAACGCCATCACCTCCAGAACGATCAGGCGCTGTGTCCTAGCATCGGGTCCGTGACGACGCTCGACGCCGAGGAGATGCTGCGGCACCACGGTCAGCGGGTCACAGCCGCCCGGGTGATCGTGTGGAACGTGCTCATCGACGCCGATGAGCACCTCACCGCCGAGTCGGTGGCCGAGCGGGTTGCTGCGGTGGATCCGTCGATCAATCTCGCCTCGGTGTACCGGTCGCTGAGCCTGTTCGAAGAACTAGGCGAGGCGCGGCACTCCCACCTCGGCGCCGACCGCATCGGCTACTGGGAGATCGGCCATCCCGATGAACACTTCCATCTGGTCTGCCGCAACTGCGGCCGGGTCGACCACCACCGGGGCACGCTCGTGCAGCAGATCACCGATCACCTCGGTGGCAAGGAGCACGGCTTCCTTCCCGAGCAGGTCGAGCTCACCGTCACCGGGTTGTGCCGCGACTGCCACGGCCATTCGGCCACCGGCTGAGCATTCGGGTCAATCGGCCGTTTGGAGCTACACAAGACGGTGTGGAGATCTATGAGGCGATGAGCACCCTGCGGGCGGTACGGCGGCTGCGGCCCGACCCGATCCCGGTCGATGTCCTCGAGCGGGTACTTCAGGCCGGCTGCTGGGCCCCGACCGGCGGAAACCAGCAACCGTGGCGGATGATCGCGGTGACCGATCCCGATCTGAAGCGACAATTGGCTGACCTCTACAAACCTGAGTGGGCCAAGTATGTGGCCACCTTCCTCGATCGGATCGCCGGCAGTCCCGAAGAGGACAAGTGGAGGCGGGTGGGTTCGGCCGGTGACTATCTCGCCGACCATCTCCATGAAGCTCCTGTGATCCTCATCTTCTGTGCCGATCCGTCCCGTATGGCCATCACCGACGCCCACCTCGACCGGGTCAGCATGGTCGGTGGGGGATCGGTGTACCCGGCGGTGCAGAACGTGATGCTGGCGTGTCGCACAGAGGGCCTCGGCTGTGTGCTCACCACCCTGCACTGCAAGCGGGAATCGGAGGTCAAGGACGTTCTCGGCATACCCGATCTGTGGGCCACGGTGGCGATCGTGCCGATCGGCTATCCGGTCGGCAAGGGTCATGGACCGATCTCTCGGCGCGGCCCCGACCAGATGACCTACCTCAACCGTTGGAAAGTACCCTGGAATTCGGGGGAGTAGTGCTCGGCGCCGACCTCAACGCTGGAAGATCAGGCTGAATTCCACCAGACCTTCGTCGCGCACCGAGATCAAACTGTTCGACGGGTTGGCGATCCCGTAGTCGGAGAACAACACGTCGATCGAGCCCAACGCTTCGATCTCCCCGGCGTTGTTCAGTCGAGCCGTGAGCGGGAAGATCACAGCGTTGGTAACACCCCGCAGTGTGAGTTCGCCAACGGCGTCGACAGTGATCGCCTCGCCTTCGACCGGGATAGTTCCCAGCTCGATCGGCTCGGTCAGGCTGAAGTCGGCGGTGGGGAAGTCGGACGAGTTCATGATCGGCCCTTTGAACTGGTTGTCCCGCCTCGTGTCGTCGCTGATGATGCTGGCCACGTCGACGCTGAAACCCGCCGCCGCCACTTGCGTGCCGTCGATGGTCAGGGTGCCGTCGATCTCAGAGGTCCGGCCCACCGCCTCGAAATCGGACAGGCCGCTGGCGAAGTCTTCGACCACGCGGTAGCCGGCGACGGAGTCGGGACTGAGCGTCCAGGTGCCGTCGACGCCATCCTCGGTTTCGGTCGTGGCCGGAGCTTCGGTCGTTGCGGTGGTGGACGTCGGCTCTTCTTCCTGGGCGACTTCGACGGTGGTGGTGGTCGCCCGCTCGCCGAGCACAAGCTCGTCGGGCCCGTCGTCACGGAAGGTGAACAGCGAAAACGCTGCGATGGCAGCGACG
>JABDJU010000213.1 GCA_013003325.1 Acidimicrobiales bacterium | reverse complement strand
GACCTGCTCGGCGGCGTCGACTCCTGCGGCCGGGGTGTCTGACACGATCGCCACCACGGGTTCACCGACGAACCGAACCCGATCGGTAGCCAGCCACGTTCGGGTCATCTCCTGATTGAGGAGCGGGTGGGATGGTGTCTTCGGTGTCAGGCCCAACGACGCAGCGGTATGGACCGCCACGACGCCCGGGTAGTTCTCTGCCTCGCTGATATCGATCTCAGTGATCAACGCGTGGGGCATGATCGAGCGAACGAAGGTGACATGGAGGGCGTCGGCCGGGCCGACGTCAGACACGTATCGACCGGCGCCGGTGAGGAGGTCGGGGTCTTCCTTGCGAACGACTCTGGTCCCTATCAGGCTCACTGGCTTCCTCGATCTGCTGGTCTGGCGAATGGACGATCGCCGCCAATCGTACTGAGCCCCGATCGAAGCCTTGAACCGCTGTACGCAGCCCCCGGTTCCACCTATTTGTGGGTGTAGACCGAGCTGGCGATCTTGAGAACGCCGTCGTGCTCCACGATGTGGTACTCGCCAACCCCCATCACTTCGGTCGATTCGCTGCTGATCCGAACGAACGCCACGGCGTAGAGCGGCGCCTCGGTGTCGGACAGAATTGGTCCGCTGATCATTTCGAAATCATCGTCGGCCATCGATTCGACACGGCGGATCAGTCGCTCGCCGTCGTCATCGGCGATCGAGAAGTCGCCGAGCGGACACGTATGGGTGCCGTCGGGGGTCATCAGTGCGACAACGGCCTCTCCGTCGGCACGGTCCCAGGCTGCGGTGTACTCGTCGATGAGTTCAGCTACGTCACCTTCGGCGGCGCCGTTGTCGAAACGGGATTGAATCCAGCTCGCCCCGAGCAAGATTACGAGGGTGGCGATGCCGACGATGATTGCGACGCTCCAGCGGCCTCGGACTTCGGGGTCTCGGTTGCCTGTGTTCACAGGAATCACGTCTTTCACCTCCTTGGCTCCCCTCGAGTGTCGACCTCACGGACACTCGCGCCTAGGGGCGCAAGACTCGATGAGGCGATCCCGTTCAGGCGAACTCGGTGACCAGCTGGTGGGCCAGCTGCAGCACCTCGTCTTCGACCTCGGGGTCGTTCTCACGGGCCGCCTCGCGGCCACGTTCTCTGAGCTTCTCCAGCTCGTGCGGTGGGAGGTCGGCCACCAGGGCGGCGGCGTCGGCGGCGGCGAGGGCCACAAGTACCGCCTGTTGTCGATCGCCGCGGGCGGCCACCGCTTCAGCGGTCTCCAAGAGTCTGAGCGGCAGTGTGTCGACGCCGACCTTGGCTTCGACCCTGCTCGCATCGATGGAGGCCTTCACGCGTTCGAAGGCCAATCCGCCCAGCGCGACGGCGAGGGCGACGAGTCCGAGCCAGTCGTTGGCCCTGGCGATCACCGCAGTCAACGCACCGGCCACCCACGCCAGCTCGAGCCGGGTCTCCAGGCCGGCGTATGCCCTGCCCCGCTTGGCGTGGGGCGCTTCGGTCTGCACCACGCCGTCGAATGCACGCCGACCGATACTTCCGGTGAACCCGAGAGCCAACGCGAATCCGAAAGCGGTCGAGCCGTGGAAGCGGAGAGCGGCGAGGATGGCGACGATCGCGAGCAGCAACACGGCCCCGGTGATGATGGTCTGCTGGTCGTACAGCTTGCGCAGTCGTGGCGCGGCGAAGGTGCCGGCGAAGGCGCCGAGGGCTGCAGCAGCGGCGACCGCTCCGATCACCCACGCCGGATGGCCCGAGGTCTTCAGCGAGAACCCCACATGGAAGAAGGCAAACCCGGTGGCGGCCCGGAGGCCGGCCATCCCGACGGTGGCGGCATGGATTCCCGGTCCGTGCATTTCGGTTGACTCCACCACCTCCGAGACCGGATCTTCCACGTGGTGGGGCGGGATGCGCAGGGCCGCCAGCGCACCGAGGGCATAGGCGACGGCGCCGGCCCGCAGAACCCATGTCGCGCTGGCGAGTTGGAGGATCCCGATGCCGATGCTCGCGGCCACGATGCCTGCGATGGCGCCGACGCGAGCCAGGTGCGAGTTGACGACGACGAGGTGGTCACGGTCTTCGACCAGTGAGGGAATGAGGGCGTTGCGGGACACGACGTAGACCTTGGCCAGCACCACGATCACGAACGCCTGGGGGTACAGAAGCAAGGTCTTCAGCTGGGTCGCCAACAGGAGGGCGACGATGGCCCTGCCGCCGACCGAGATCAGGAGCACCGCCCGCTGCCCGCCCTTCAGTGTGTCGATCACCGGTCCGATCAGCGGAGCGAGGATGGCGAAGGGCGCCATCGTGAGGGCGAGGTACAGGAGGATCTTCGGTCGGGCAGCATCGACCGAGACGTTGAAGAACAGCGATCCCACGAGCGACAGGGCGAACAGCCCCTCGCCGATGCTGTGGAAGGCCTGTACTGGCAGTAGGGGATTGGCGGCTGCGTCTCCCAGAACGGATCGAGCAGCTTCGGCCCGCTTCCTCATGACGAAACCGCGAATCCTTCCGGCTCGATCGCCTCGGGGGTCCCGACGATCGACCAGCTGGCCTCGGAAGCTTCAGTCAGCGTGTAGCGGTACGCATCGATGTCGTTGTCGGTGAAGTAGCGCTCGACCCGAACATCGGCGGTGTCGTCGCCGGCGATCGGACCGACACCAACGAACACGCTGAAGGGCCGTACAGGCGTGCCGGGCGTCTCGATGTCGGTCGCTTCCACCCGGTCGTCGATGAAGCGAACGTCGTAGCGGTCTACGAAGTCGGCAACGATCTCGACCTGAACTTCGAGAGGTAGACCTTCGGGATCGAACGCTTCGATGAAGAGGGTGGCCACACCTTCAGGATCCTCCGGTTCGACCGGAGAATCCGTCACGACGTCGTTCAACACCGTCAGGTAGATCGCAGTGATTCGTTCGTTCGGATCCTCTTCGGTCTCCGCGGGGCAGCTGACGAGAAGCAGGGCAGCGATGGTCACGACAAGCCATCGGCCCATCAAACCCCGACGGCTACCGATCATCATGTATAACCGTACCCGTTCCTCCAGGTAGCGTTTCTCCAGTCTGAGAAAGGGGCTACGACATGGCACGGATGGACCCGCTTCCGATCGACGCGAGCGGCGACGAGGAGCTCGAGGGAGTGTTCGAGCACTTCATGAACACCCTGGGGATGGTTCCAGGCAGTTTGTTGACCATGCAGCGGGTGCCTGCCATCGCCAAGGCGACGGTGCAGTTCAACCGGGCCGTGTTTGCCCCCGACGGCAGGGTCGATCTCGGACTCAAACGGTTGGTCGGCCACATGGCCAGCGCTGCGGCCGGCTGTCAGTACTGCAAAGCTCACACAACCCTGAGCGCGGGTCGGCACGGCATCGACGACGAGAAGATGGCGGCGATCTACGAGTTCCGCACCAACCCACTGTTCAGTGAGCAGGAGCGAGCAGCGCTGGAGTTCGCTCTCGCCGCAGGCTTGGTGCCCAATGGCGTGACCGATGAGATCTACCAGGAGTTGGCCAACCACTGGACCGAGGAGGAGATCGTGGAGATCCTCGGTGTCGTGTGCATGTTCGGCGTCTTCAACCGCTGGAACGATTCGATGGCCACCGCTCTCGAAGAGGATGCCATCGCCGTCACCGAGCCACTGTTAGGCGACAAGGGCTGGGAAGTCGGTAAACACGCCTAGGCCAGCCGCTCCACGGCCCGGTGCAGGCGAGCTATTGCGTCTTCGATGAGATCGGTCGGGGCGGCGATGGTGATGCGGGCGAAACCTGCACCCTCTCTGCCAAACCAGTGACCAGGACTCAGCGCCAGCCGCGCCTCGGCCGCCAGCCACTGGGCCAGCTGGGGAACGTCCATCCCCAGGCTCCGGAAGTCGAGCCACGCCAAGTAGGTTCCTTCGAGATCCATCAGCCGGACCTGGTCGGGCAGCCCGATCCGCAGCTTCGCGGCATTAGTGTCTACGAGCTCGAGCAGATCATCGAGCCACGGCGCTCCGGTCCCGTAGGCGGCGTCGAAGGCCGCGAGACCGAACACGTTGTTCCGGGTGAGGTGGAGACGAGAACTCTTCGATTCGAACCGTCGAACGACCTCGTCTACGTCGGTGATGACGAGGGTGTCGCACACGCCGGCCATACCGAAGGTCTTGATCGGCCCGTGGAGCGCGGCCCAGCGAACGCCCGTGTCGTCGGCAGCTGTGGCGAACGGGGTGAACGAGTGTGGGCGCAGGATTAGGTCGGCATGTATCTCATCGGCGATCACGAAGACGTCGTGGCGGGCGCAAATCCTCGCCACCGCTGACAGATCGTCGTCGGTCCACACCCGCCCGACCGGATTATGGGGGTTGCACAGGATCATCGCCGTGGTCGTGGGTGCGGCGGCCTTCAGCTCGAGGTCATCGAGGTCCATCCGGTAGCCAGCGTCGGTCAACCGAAGAGGGTTTCGCACCACGGTCCGCTCGGCTGAGGTGACCGATGGCTTGAAGTCGGTGAACACGGGAGGTTGCAGGATCACGCCGTCGCCGAACTCGGTGAACTGCTCGATCAACACCCCTATCGAGGTTCCGATGCTTGGGCTCACGATGGACCTCAGCCCTTCGCCGTCCCAATTGTGGCGCTGGCCCATCCAGGCCCAGAAACTGTCGGCCAACGCCGGCGAACGCGTCTCGTAGCCGAACCATCCCGCTTGGGCTCTCGCTTCCAGCGCGGCCGTCACACCCGGTGCGAGGTCGACATAGGGCTCGGCAATCCACAGCGGCAGGAGACCGTCACCCCCGCTGAAGTGGCGCTCGAGGGTGGCCGGGTCGACCGCTTGAGCCGATGGCGTCAGCCGATCTGGAAGGCGCCTCGCGGACACGGGTGCACCGTACTTCGATCAGGACCATCGGACCTAGTGGACTCAATCGGAGACATCGAGAATGTTGGCATGATCGAGGCGAGGCACGCGAAGGTCACCAGCACAGACAAGACAACAAACCTCGACGTGCCGGTAACGGGGGATCTCACCCTGGATGAGATGGAAGCTGTGCTGCTCGATTCCGCCATTGAACTAGGACTGTATTTCTCCAGGATCACCGTGCTCGGAACCAAGCAGTACCCGGGCAATCGTCACTGGCATCTGAAGCAGGGTCCCGGGCAGCGGGGCTGCCTCGACGTCACGTACTGGCCGGCCGGGCCGCTTATGTGGATCTCGATGCGCAACTACGAACCAGCGTGGGTCCACGCGTACGGCAGTCGGCTCGGGTCCGAACTGAAGCGGCGTTTCGCCTAGTCACGGGCTACGGCCCTCAGAAGCCGGTGTCGTACTCTGGTCGCCATGTCGCATCGCCCCGGATATCACGAGCTAGTCGCCGATCGAGGGCGTGAGGTGGCCGACGAGATCGTGGCCGGTGCCGAGATGTACAGCGACTCGGCTCACAAAGACTGGGAAACTGCGCTCGCATGGGCCATCGAACAGTACGACCGGCCCGATGATCCCGAGCTCGAGGCTCAGCAGAACGAGAATGCCCGGCTCTACAACGACCTGATGAAACGGCGAGGCGATGAGGGTCGTCGCATCCTCTACCTCGCCACCGAACTCGGGGGTGACGCGTTCGACCATCCCGAGCGGCTCGCTCGGGCCGAACAGGTCTACGACGCCGAAGGGTGGCGCCTCGCCCCCGATGCCTCGATGGAAGACGAACTGGCATGGGCGGCTTCAAGGGCCCGAGCGCTGGTCGACACCCGTGATCGTTACTTCGACGATTGGGCTGTCGGTGAGATCTTCGAAACCGATCCCCACGAGATGACCGCGGAACGGATGCTGTCGTTCGCTCAAGAGTTCGACCCGCAGCCGTTCCATGTCGATCAAGAGGCAGCCGAAGCGAGCATCTACGGAGGTCTGATCGCCAGCGGCTGGCATACCGGGTCGGTGCTGATGAGGTTGGCTACGACGCTGCTCGGCCCGTCGAGCATGGGCTCACCCGGTGTCGACAAACTGAGATGGCATGCGCCGGTGCGGGCCGGTGACCAGCTCAGGCTCAGGCTCACCGTGCTGGAGACCCGCGCGTCGGAATCCAAGCCCGATCGTGGGATCGTGCGTCTGAAACAGGAACTGCTGAATCAGCATCACGAAGTTGTGATGGCACTCGAAGCAGCTCTGTTCATGAAGCGACGGTGAGCTGCCTGAAGAGTCGGAATCTGCGAGGCGCGCCACTGACCTCGCAGAAGGCGAGGTTGTCGGTCTAGTTGGCTTGCCGGTTGTCAGCGACCCGTCATTCTCGTTTGGGGATGAGTGGGCTGTCGGTGAAGAGCTGTTTGAGGGGGCTGTGGTGGGTTGGGTCGTTGCGGTGTTTGTAGGAGTGGTGGACTCCGCACAGCAGTTGCCCGTTTGCTATCAGGGTGGGGCCTCGTTCTGACCAGGGCACCACATGGTCGTATTGACAGTGGCGGGCGGGTCGCCGGCAGCCGGAGTGTTGACATCTGGTGTCCCGGAGCCGGATCATGCGTCGTTGCACGGTGGTGAAATGACGGCCAGCTGGCTGGTCATCAGCCAACGAACCTGAAGCGGTCACCCGGTGATAGCGGACACGAGCAGACGGTTTCAGACAGTCGACGATTGCGGGTGGGATCAGGTTCCCACTCGAGGTGCGGGGATACCCGACACCAGCAAACCCTCGGTCGCCGGGCACCGGAACGGCTCCGGCACTGTCTGGTGTGGAGGTGTCACTGTCATCTGCGGGTACGAGGATCTCCAGGTTCGGTCGGACTGTGCCCTCGGCGTTGGGGTCCAACACCAGTTGCACGAGGGCGTCGTGGTTGGCTTGGGCGATCGATAGGTCACGATCTGCT